>CAZWGY010000439.1:0-4104 GCA_964633575.1 uncultured Desulfobacteraceae bacterium | reverse complement strand
CATTGGCTTCCCCCTTTTTTTTTCGGGTGCGAGTGGATCGAAGATCCGCTACTCGATGGCCGGATTCGAGGCTTCCGGCAATTCCGGTGCTTCGGCCGCCGTGTCCGCCGGCTTTTCGAAAAAGTCTTCGGGATCGGTGACCAGGTTGCCATGGCGCCATTCGGGAATGATGTAGATCCATTTGCTGATCTTCGTATCCCGGTCGGCGGCCGCCTGTTTCAGGCGGGCCTGCTCCTGTTTGCGCTTTTCGGCTTCGGCCGCCGCGTCTTCGGGGGCATCGGCGGTTTCCGGTTCATCCGGCGCATCCTCACCGGCGCCCGCGTCAGTTGATGTCGTTTCGGTTGCCTCATGGGGCTCCGGCGCCGGTGGCTCGGGCGGGGCCTCGTAGTCGGCTGATACGGTCACATAGTAGGCTGGATCCGCGTCCTCGGTTTCGTCATTTCCGGTCACGGCGGTTCCCGGCCGGATCCGGTAAATGGTGCCGTCAAAAAGGCGGAATTCGAGAACGGCGTCGTCGCCCAGGGCTTTTTCCTCCGAGATCTCCGGGGAGGCCACGTCGGCGATCTGGAAATTGGCCAGGACCCCGAACAACGAGTTCAGCTTGGGCGTCTTGACCGTCCGGTCGGCGTATCCTTCGGGGCGCTGAGTGAACGCCGGGTCTTTCCCCTTTTCCGGCCGCTCGATCTGGTAGATGGTCTCTCCCGCTCGACGGAAGGCCACGGATCGGACATCGGCCGCCGGGATTTTGAGCAGAAATTTATCGATCCATTCCGCGGGGTCGGTTTTCACCGTCCGGAAGCTGGCGTCCACCAGGTAGATCCGGTTTTCGGACTCCCGCATCAAGTAATGGCCCCCCGTCCCGGATGTGGCCTGGCGAGCCTTGCCCAGCAGGATTTCCGCCAGGGCGTCGCCCCCTTCCGATTTCAGGGCCAACCGGGTTGCCCGCTGGTCGGCCGGAGCGTCGGCATCGGGGGGAAGCAATCCCAGTCGGGCCCGGGTTTTCTCGTCGGCCTCGAAAGAGCGGCCAACGACGGCGTCCCGGAGCTTTTTGACCGTCTGAACTATGTCGTCAAAATTGGCCGGATAGCCGTATCGCTCGGCCACGGTCCAGACGGGATCCTCTTTTTGGAGGGTCACCTGACCGGCCGGGCCCTGGATGTCGATCCGGGCGGTTTCGTTAACCGGGAGGCTGGAAAAGAGCGGGGCGCCCATTTCCGAGGCGGGCTCCGTCCGGCCGTCGCCGCTGACCAGCAGGTACGCCGCGCCGCCTAATGCGGCACAGACGATCAACAGGATGACGAACGTTTTCGACTTCATGGCATCGACCTCGCTTTATGATTGGGTGCTTTTCCGTCGTCGGTACAGGCCATACCCCACGCCGGCCAGGGCGACGATCATGGGCATTACGAAGATGTTGACCGCCTTGACCTGGGTCCCCAAAGTCTCGATGTCCTCGCGGAGCTTCCGGCGGACCAGCTTCAACTCCTCATTGATCCGGCGCTTTTCCGCCTCGAACTTTTCGATGGCCCGTTCCTGCTCCTCGCTGATGATGAGCTGCTGGCTGTCGTCCTTTTGGCCCTCGAGCTGCCGGAGCTTCCGGTTGGTCTCCTCCACCTTGGCGACCAGCTCTTGTTCCCGGGCGAGCCAGCGTTCCTGAGCCCTGCGTTCCAGGGTCTCCACCTTGGTGAAGGGCCTCTCGAACTTGCCCCGGCTTCGGATGCCGATGAGGGCGTCGGAGCCGGTCAGGACCTCGCAGGAGTTGAGGAGAAAGTTGAGGTTGTCGTTGAAGATCCGGGCGATGTTGAAGCCGAGGAAGTTTTGTTGGCTGACGTAATAGGCATCGAAAAGCAGGTCGGCATCGGCCACCACGATCACCGTTGCCGGGGCGGTGCCTTCGGTCAGCCCGGCGTCGGCCGTCTCGGATGCGTCATCTCTTGCTTCGGACGGCTCGTCAGCCGCATCTTCCGACTCGGGTCGGCCGGCCGGAAAGGCGGTTTTGAACGTCCCCTGGAGACGGACCGCCAGGTCATACCGGTCGGCGGTGGCCTGGAAATCCCGTCGGATCTGGTTGACGCCGAAACGGATCCGGAACGCCTCGGTCATGGCCGATTGCTGACTGGACTGGATCAGCGGCGTGTAGGTCAGATTGCCGGTGTCGGTCTTTTCGATGGCTCCGGCAACGGGAAAGAGCATACTTTCCAACGGGGCCGTGGTCACGTCGTCGGCGTTGAAAGCCCTCTCCCCGACGCTCAGCCAGAGGGGATTGTTCTCCACCTGGTTGTTCTGGTTCCGGAGCCGGGTGGCATAGTCGAAATCGACCACGACCTTTGCCGGGTCGATCTTGATGCCCCAGGCGGAAAAGAGCGTTTCCGGGATGGCGGACTTGGCCGGGCTTTGGCTGCCGTCCGAGACGCACATCGGGTCGGCGAAAAGGATGGCGTCGCCGCCCTTGAGGATGAATTGATCCACGGCATAGGCCAACGTCGGGGTCATGTCCCGGGGGTAGAGGAGCAACAGCAGGTCGATTTCCGGCTCGATGGTTTCGGCGGAGACGGGGATCTGCTCGACCTGGTAGGTCTTTTCCAGCTCCGACAGGAAAACCCAGGGCTCGGATCCGGCCGCCTGCTGTTGCATCAGGCCCTGGGGCGGACCGCCGAAGACCGGCAACGAGCTGATCACCCCCAGCCGGGGCTGGTCCGCGGACTGGACCCGATGGATGAGGCGGGTGATGTCGTATTCCAGGTGGGCCTCACGGGTGGGGTCGATGGAGGGAATGGCCTCCTCCTGGTCGGCGGACAGGGCCACCAGACCGAAATAGGCCCGTTCACCCGTGGGAAGGTTGACGGGCTCGATGCCGTATTTCTGGGCCCATTCCTCCTCCTCGGAATCGGGCTTGGGACTATAGACTTCCACCGTCACCCGGCCGTCACTGGCATACTCGTACTCGCGGAGGAAATCGAGCATCCGCTTGGCGTAGGTTTTAATGTGGACCGGGAGGTTGACGTTGTCCCGGCTGTAAAAGAATTTGATGGTGACATCCCGCTCGAGGTCGGAAAGGATCTCCCGGGTCCCGTCGGAGAGGGAGTAGAGGTCGTCGGCGGTGGCGTCCCACCGGACGTTGAGCCGGGAAAAGATAAGGTTGATGAACACCAGTGTCAGCAGGATCACGATGACCCCGCCGGCGGAAAACAGCGACCCGCTGAGTCCGAATCGCGTTTTGGTCTCGTCAGGCATGGTATCGCCTCCGTTTGATTAGGTCGTCCCGCGGTTGAGGATCACAACGCCATTGATATACAGCATGAACGCGATCACCGAGACGTAATAGACAATGTCCCGGAGATCGAGGACCCCTCGTTCCATGGAAAGGAAGTGGGTCAGAAAGCTCAGCTCGGAGATGAGCGTCACCAGCCAGACCGGAGCCCAGCCCGAAAGGACGCCCGTCACGGGAGGGTAGCCGGCCAGGATGAAAAACAGGCAGATGACGATGGCGATGACAAAGCTGATGACCTGACTCCGGGTCAGCGATGAGGTCATCGTCCCGACGCTCAGAAACGCCCCGGCCATCAGAAGGCTTCCCACATAGCCGCAGAGAACGGCGCCCATGTCGGGGTTGCCGAGGTACGCCACCGTGATGACCATCGGAAAAGTCAGGAAAAGGGCGATCCCGATAAACGCCCAGGCGGCGAGGAATTTACCCATGATCACCTCCCAGACGGTCACCGGGAAGGTCAGGATCAGCTCGATGGTCCCCATCCGCCGCTCTTCGGCCCACAGGCGCATGGCCACCGCCGGGATGAGAAAGAGAAAGACCCAGGGGTGCCACTGGAAAAAGGGCCGGAGGTCGGCCTGGCCCATCTCGAAATAGTTGCTGATGTAAAAGGTGAAAAAGCCGATCAGCATCAGAAAGATCACAATGAAAACATAGGCGACCGGGGATCCGAAGTAGCCGAAAAACTCCCGTTTCAGGATCGCCCGGATGTGGGTGAAAGACTCCTTGGTTCGCATGAATCAGTCCTCCGGACGTCAGTGGTTAGCGAGTGCCCATCCATAAATGGCCATTTTGCCCGATATCCGCGTTGCGCTCAAAATTTTATCCTCGAAATA
>CAZWGY010000438.1:0-4110 GCA_964633575.1 uncultured Desulfobacteraceae bacterium | reverse complement strand
AGTCCCTGAAAGTCCCTGAAAGTCCTTGAAAGTCCTTGAAAGTCCCTGAAAGTCCCTGAAAGTCCCTGAAAGTCCTTTAAGTCCCTTTCTACGGGCCATCGCCATGGCACAACCCCTCCTACCCCTTCACATACCGTTTCCCCTCCGGCGTGGTTTCCACCCGGACGGAAAAGGGCGCATTGGCCGCGTGGGTTTCGAATTTCAGGGCGAACCGGCGGACCGCCCGGGGCGATCCTAGAAAGGTGTTGAGCTCCGCCTCGCTGACCACCCCGTATTCGTGGAGGTGGACAAAAACCCGGCGAACGCCCGGGTCCTCGAAGGCGTCCGCCCAGCCGGCCGCATCCGCTGGCTCCTTCGGCTCGGGCGGCTCGGCCCCCGGCCGGCCCGAGACCTCGAAATAGCCGTCGATGACCGCCGGGGTCACCCGGTCGCCGCCCTCCAGGGCGTAAACTTCCAGCCGGGCCCGCTCGTCCCTCGGGCCGGTCAGGTCGAAGATGATCTCCACCGGGGAGCCGTCGGCCTGGACCTGGACCGTCCCGTCCTCGACCTGGGCGCCGGGAGCCTCCTTGATGGCCACCTCGACCTCCGGCCGGTCCGGACTTCGAAGCGCCAGGGCCACCGTCCGGGTTCCGGAGAGGGTCAACTGGGTGTTGGGGGCGTCGGTCACCAACACCCGGACCCGGCTGAACCCGAAGACCGCCGGGAGCGCCGTGGCCGCGATCGAGAGCCGGCCGGACCCGGACGGGCCGGTCCCCTGGTGGGAGACCGTCAGGACCGGAATCACCCGCTCCGGAAGGCTGTTGCCCCCGTGGACAAAGGCATCCCCCCGCCGGCCGGTGTCGAAGACCGCCGTGTCCCGCCGGAAGAGGAGATAGCCCGCCCGCCCGGCGTAGCCCAGGGCCGTCAAGGAGACCGGAATCATCCCGGCCTCGGACCGGGGCTCGCCGGCCAGGACATACCGGGGCTCCGGGTCCGTCCGGCGCCCATAAGCGACGTGCCGGACCGTCGGGTCGTTGAGCTGAAACCCGTGGTCGGCGGTGAAGACGAAATCCGAAATCCCGGCGGCCCGGAGCGCGTTCCAGGCGGTCCGGATCTGGCGAAGGAGGACCTCGAAGCTCGCGCTCCCGACGTTGGCCCCGCCGGCCGCGTCGATCTCCCGGCCGTGAACCACGATCAACCCGGCTCCGGAGCAGCTCTTCTTCAGGCTCGACGGAGACCGCCGGCAGACATCGGCCAGGGCGATCCCCCGAGCCGATCCCCCGCCGGCCAGGCTCCGGTCCCCCATGGCCCGAACCCGGTCGTCGGGCCGCCGGACCGTGTACTCCCCGGCCGTAAACCCGTTGAATCCCGCCTCTCCCGCAAGGGTCAAGGTCCCGTTCCGGGCCACCGGCGCCAGGGCGTTCATCCCCACGGCGGTGATGGTCGGAAGCTCGGCGAGCCGGGCCCGGAGCCGAACCCGATCCCCGCCATCCGCCAGGGTTTCCCTCAGCTCGGCGGCCATCTCGAACCGGAAGCCGTCCAGGAGAAACAGGGCCACCCGGCGGCCCTCACCGAGCAGCGGGTGGACCACCTCCTCGTAGAGGCTCCGCTGCCGCAGCCCCCTTTCCGGCAAAAACCCCTCCCGCTCGCAGACGGCGGTGAACCCCTCCGCCAGAGCGTCGGCCCATTGCCGGTACCGCTCCCGAAGCCGGTCAAACGCCGTGTGGAGCTGAGCGAAATGGGGCATCTTGGGGTCGAAAAGCTTCACCTGCCGCTGCTCGAACCGCCGGTGAGCGTTATCCACCCGCCACCCGGACCCGGCGTAATAAGACACCGCCGCGTCGATCCCGTCAACCCCGTCAAGAGGCCGGCCCGAGGTCTTGATCAAGTAGCCGAGCCGGGCCGCGTCATCGACCAGGGTCCAGGTCATCCGGCGAACCGGGTCCCGCCGGAGCCAGAAGGGAACCTCCGCCGTCCGCTGCCGAGCCGGCAGCCGGGCCGACTCCCAGTCCTCGGCCAGGAGCGCATCCACCGCGCCCTCCAGAATCCGCTCCTGCTCCAGGTTGAAAGTGTCGATGTGGCCCAACTGCTCCGGCGAATGGCTTTCGATCTCCTCCTGCAAGAGCGGCTCCGTCGCCATGGCCACGCCGGCATAGGCATCCGGATGACGGGACCGGAAATGATCCACCAACCGGAAACAGGCGCTCCGGAGCGGGTCGGACAGGGACCGGATCGGCTTCAACGCCGCCAGCCCGGGCGGGACCGTCAGATTCTGGACATACTCCACGCACATCAGCCAGGCCCCGAAGGTCTCCCGCAGCGAGGTAAGGGAGTCGGGCGGCTTGCCATTGAAAAACTCCCCAAAGGCCCGGTCCATCCCGGTCTGTCGATGGAGGTGGTCAGCGAGGCGGTCGAGGCTCACCCGGTCGGTGAGCCGGCTCTTGAAATCGGCGTTCTCCCCGAAAAGCCCGTCGAGAATCCATTGGAGGGAGAGACCGTCGAGGTATCCGGCGATCCCGTCCCGCTTGTCCCCCGATTGCCGCGCCAGCCAGGCCTCGGCCGCCTCCAGGCTCGACGGCCCCTCCCGGAGGAAGGCCTCGATGGTCTCCGGCACCACCCGGCCGGCCGCCGTCTCCCGGATCAGGGTCTCCAGAGCCCGCCGGAACCGCCGGCCGGACCGGTAGAACGCCAGGATCGGCGTCTCCCGGATGCTCTCATCGGTGTGGCCCGGCAGATGGATCAGCAAGGGCTCCGGGTCCAGACCATCCCAGTACGGATCGAGGTCCAGCATCATCTCCAGAAAGCTCCCCCGGAACGGGACCACCGGAAAGGGAAACTCGCCGGCCTCGTGCCGCCGGACCAGATCGTCCACATAGCCCGAAAACTCCCCGCGTCTGTCAAGCCAGACCACGATCCCCCGCCGGCGGATCTCCGCCGTCAGCTCTTCCTCCAGCCGAGCGGTGATGGGGCCGGCCGGGGTCATGAGCGGCTATCTCCCGAAAACAGCGGGTCGGGCCCATAGCGGGTGTCAGTTGGCGCTTTCTCCCCGGACGACTCGGCCCCGGCCGCTTTGGCCCGGTTCCGCTCCCGACGCCGCCGCTCGTCAGCCACCAGGGCCTCGGCCGTCTCCCGGTGATCTTCCTCGAAGGCGGCGGCCAGCTCGTCGGCGCCGTCCTCGTCAATGGTAAACCAGGGCGAGATCTCGTCCTGAAGCCGCAATTCCCACTGGTACGCCTTAGCCGGATGATATTTCCAGAAACAGCCGTGAGCCACGGCCAGGGACGGGTCCGTCCGGCACTTCCGGTCAACCCGGTCCGGAAAGTACCGGGCGGCCAGATGGGACCAGTCATAGTCCTTCCGGCCCCTGGCGTTGGAAAGCTCCGACCACCACTTTTTGGGGTCCTTCCACTGGGGCTCGAGGAGCGGCCAGAGGGCCGCGCCGTTGACCATCACCCCGTCGTCGAGATCCATCCGAAACCGGGCGTCGGCCTCCCGAGGCGTGTCCGACGGGCTGGCCGGCGGAGGCCCACTCTCCGCGCAAGCCCGGACCAGCTCGATAAACGCCGTCAGCTCCTCGTAAAGCGCCTGGACCCGGGCATAACGGCTTTCGGCCTGGGCCTGAGCCTTCCGGTCGCCCCCGCGCCGGCTTTCGGACAGGTCCCGGATCTCGCCATCCAGCCGGTTTTGCTCGGTGATCAGGTGATCGGCCAGAAGGGTTTGCAGCGTGGCATCCGTCCAGCGGTGGATGCTCACGAAGGCCACGAAGTGCTTCTTCTTCGAGGAAAGCGGAAAGTAGATGGGCCGCTTTTCGTACATCCCGAGATGGACGTCCTTGAAAAATTTCTCCCGGAGCCAGGTTTTCAGGTCCAGGTTGCCGGCGATGGCCTCGCCGTGCTCCGCCCAGGCATCATGGATGGGACGAGCCGCCGGGTGGCTCAGGCCGTCGGCGTCGGAGTAGGCGGAGAGGTAGAGGATGCCGTCCGGAAGCGCCGTCGCCGGGGCCTCGTCGAGGATTCCCTCGCCGTTTTCGCCGAAGCGGCCAAGGGCCACGCCGACCGCGAAGGAGACGTAATCGGTCGGGGGCGGGTCCTCATAAACCGGCTCGAACGGCGGAAGCGGCGCGCCCGACGG
>CAZWGY010000437.1:0-4122 GCA_964633575.1 uncultured Desulfobacteraceae bacterium | reverse complement strand
TCATCCGCCTCCCCGGCATCGGCCTCGACGGCGTAATGGTCGATGAGGTCGTCGAGGTCCTCGGCGGTCTCCTTGAGCCGGTTGGATGCCTCAGTGGTGGACCGGGTCGAAACCACGAAATTGTCGATCCCCTCGGATATCTGCTTGAGGGTCAACAGGATCTGCTCGAAGGCCGACGCCTGCTGCCCGATGGACAGGGAGATGTGGTCGGCCGAGGAAGCCGAGATCTCCGATGAGCTTTCAATGTCCTCGAAGACTTTCCGGAGCTGGTTCGACATCTCCCAGCCGGCCAGGATCTTTTCGGTCCCCTCTTCCGACGAGAGGATCAGCCCGTCGGAGGCGTGCTGGATCTCGTCGATCTTCGTCTTGATCTCTCCGGTGGATTTGACGGTGCTGTCCGCCAGGCGGCGGATCTCGGCGGCCACGATCTTGAAATTCTTTCCCGCGTCCCCGGCTGACGCCGCTTCCAGCTCGGCGTTAAAGGCGATGATCTTGGTCTGATCGGCGATCCCGTTGATGATGGTGACGATATCCCAGATCCGGTCGACCCGCTCGCTGAGGGACCGGACCCCGGCGATTCGCTCCGCGTTGGATGCCTTGATCTCGGTCATCTTCTCGATGCTCTTTTCGATGATGGCGACCCCCCGGGAGACCGCTTCCCGGGTGTTGTTGGCGATCCCGGCCACTTCCTTGATCCGGGAGGCGATGCTCTTGGCCAGGGCGTCGGAGTCCTCCATGGTGCTGACGATCTCCTTGACCGCCGCCGCCTGCTCGTTGGCGGTGCTCGATATCTCCTGAGCCGAGACCGAAAGATCCTGAACCGAGGCGACCAGGACGTCGGCGGTCCCCTTGATCCGTTTCAGGATGGTCACGAAGCTTTCGATCATATCGTTGAGCTGAAGGGAGATCTGGCCGATCTCGTCCGTCCCCGTCCCCTCGATCCGCTGGGTGAGGTCCCCCCGGTAAACGGCTTCGGAAACCACCTTCATTCGCGAAAGCGGCTTGAACATCCGGCTCACCACCCGGCTCACCACCAGGTAAATGGCGATCCAGACCGTGACCACGGCCCCGAAGAGCATCAGCCGGACCTGGGAAAGATATTGGCGGGTGGGGTCGAGGGAAATGCTCGATACCACCGTCCAGCGCGTCTCCGGCAGATATTTGAAGTAGGCCAGCCGGCGGTCGGGATCGGTAACCTCGGGGCTCTCGCCGGGATAGCGGATAAATCCCTCCGATCCATCGAGCATCTCCCGGATGTAATACCGGCCGTCCACGTCGGCCAGGTCCCGGACCGGTTGTCCCTGGCGGCGAGGGTGGATCACCAGGCGGCCGTTGTCGTCGAGGATAAAGGCGTAGCCGTCCCGGCCGATGGTCTCCGAGGTAAGGGCCTCGGACAGGACGTCCATCTCCACCAAAGTGTGGAGCTCGTCGCGGTAGCAAGACGCCCATAAGATCAGGTCCCAGGGCTCGAAGTAGGCCAGGTAGGCTACCTTCAGCCGAGCCGTGGACTCGCCGATGTTCCGCCAGAGGTAGGTGAGATAGCCGGTTTTCATCTCGACGGCTTGCTGCATGAATCGCTGTCCGATGGCGTTGACGCCTTCGGACAGGGGATGGATGACCAGCTTCCCGTCGCTGTTGACCCCGGCCAGGTAGCCGGTCTCGCCGATCCGGCCGTAGTCGGGGTCGAGCATGAGCTCTCGGACCCGCTGCCAGGCCGTCGGCTCGTCGAGCTCGCCCGACCGATAGGCCCGGTAGTGGTGGACCACCATGGATCGAGCCTTTTCGGCCACCGATCGAAGATAGCTTTTGGCCACGCTCTCCACGTAAAGCCCGGTCATCCGATGGATCAGCTCGGTGGTGCTGGCCAGCTCCGCCCGGTTCCGCTCCATGAGGCTCCGCTCCAGGCTCCCGTAGTAGATCAGCCCCAGCCCCGCCATCAGGACGACGCAAAGCCCTCCGACGAAGAGCTGGATCTTTCCCGACAGGCTCCGGTAGTATTCGGTCAGGCTGATATACATGGCTCCGTTACACCACGTAATGAGTGACGATCCGGTTCAGGTCCGATGCCAGGCGGTCGAGGGACTCGGCGGACCGGGTGGCGGTTCCGGCGGCTTCCACGAGCTGCTCGACCCCGGCCGAAATTTCCTTTAAGGTCTGGAGTATCTGCTCGAAGCCCATCACCTGCTGGTCCACCGACCGGGTGATCCGATCGGCCGACCCGGCCGCCGTCTCCGACGAGGCCAGGATCTTCTCGAAAACCCGCTCCAGCTCCATGGAAAGTTCCCAGCCTTCGGCGATCTTCACCGTCCCCGTCTCCGAGGACTCGATGAGCCGCTCGGCCGTCGCCCCGATCTCCCCGATGGTCCCCTGGATTTCGCCCGTGGAGGCCACCGTGTTGTCCACCAGCCGACGGACCTCGTTGGCCACGATCTCGAACCGCTTCCCCTCGGCCCCGGCGGCCGACGCCTGGAGCTCGGCGTTGAAGGCGATAATCTTCGTCTGGCTGGCGATGGTGCCGATCAGGTTGACTACCTCCCAGACATTTTTGATCTGCTCGTTTAAAACCTTGATCCCCTCGATGGTTTCGGCGTTGGTCCGCTTGATCTCTTCCATCTTCAAGTGGTTGGTCCGGATGTTGGTGACGCCCTCGGAGACGTCGGTCCGGGTCTGGCGGGCAATCTCGGCCACCTCCCCGACATCCTCGCGGACCTCCTTGGATAGCTTGTCGGCATCCTCCATGGTGCTGACGATCTCCTTGACCGATGTCGCCTGATTATTGGACGTGGTGAAGAGCTGATGGGAAAAGGCGGTCAGCTCGTGGGTGGACCGGGAAAGAGTCGCTCCGGTCTCCTGGATCTTCTCCATCAGCCGGCGGAAGTTGCCGATGGCCCCGTTGATGAGGTGATTGACGTGGGCCAGCTCGTCGGACAGGGTCGTGGGAACCGTCCGGGTGAGGTCCCCCGCGTCGCTGGCAAAGACCCGGAGCGCCCCCTCCAGACGCCGGATCCGCCGGTGGACCGAGTGGATATGGAGAAAAATGGCCGCCATGAGGGTGACCGCGTTGACCGAAAGAACCCCGGTCAGGGCCGGGAGGACTTCGGCCACGCCCGGCCGCTGCTGGGCCGCGGCGGCGAAAAATAAAAAGACGGCGCAGTTGACGTAAAGGGCCGGGATCATCAAAAAGATGACCGACTTGGGAAAGAACCCGATCCCGAGGTAGCCCTTTTCCCCCAGGGGCTCCGGATCGATCGCGCCGGCTTCCACCAGAGCCTCGCACGGCCCCCGGATAAGGCTGAAGACGTAGATATAGGCGATGAGCGCGGCGATGTAAGCCCCGTAGAGCGCCAGCCCGAAGATGGCGACCATCTGGACCCCGCTCACCGACAGGGCCAGCCCGGCGTAAAGGGTCACCAGAGCCGCGCCGACCACGATCCGGGAAAAGAGCATCACCCCGTGGCGGACCGGGAGTTTGGTCAGTCGGACAAAAAGATGACGGGCCTCCGCCGTTGATCCCCCCCCGGCGGCCAGGCGGTCGATGGCCGGGGCAAGCCCCCGGGTGAGGACGTGATTGGTGGGTACGGCCGCCAGAACCACGATGACCACGGTGGCCACCCCCACCGCCTTGAGAATCGCCTGAACCACCGGGGGATCGAAACGGACCAGGAGGAGGGCGTAGGCCGTGGCCACGGGCACGCCAAAGAGAAATCCGATCATCTCGGATGCGAAAAAGCGGCGGATGAAGGTGGTGCCGTTGATCATGGACGGTCCCGATGGTGAAAGCGGCCGTCCGGGCCGGCCCGGACGGCCGTCCGAATGCCCTTTCGGATATGGAGGCGCTCGGTCCCGCCGAGGCGGGGAGTGGGATAGGGCACGCTCCTGGAATCAGTACCTGAAACCCTATACCCGTTTTAGACCCGTGGGTCAAAAACTTTCTCGGCCGCCCCTGCCTTGAACAATCGTCTTTTTTCCCGGATGTAGGGGCAGGCCCGTGTGCCTGTCCATCGTGGGCGGCCACAAAGCACGGGGCCCGCACGGCGGGAGACCTCCGAGGTTTCCAAAAAAATTTGGAAACCTCGGAGGTCTTGATTCATCCCCCCGTGTGTTCTCTGATTCAAGATCGTA
>CAZWGY010000436.1:0-4140 GCA_964633575.1 uncultured Desulfobacteraceae bacterium | reverse complement strand
ATTACCTATTACCTATTACCTATTACCTAATTACTTACAATGAATGCGATGACATCCGAACACGACGGACAGACGCCCCTCGAGCCGGTGCTCGAGGTCACCAACCTCAATATTTCCTACAAGACCCGGAAGCGTCTTCTGCCGGCCGTCCGGCAGGTCTCCTTTTCGGTCCGTCCCGGCATGACCCTGGGGATCGTGGGGGAGTCGGGCTGCGGCAAGAGTACGGTGGCCTTCGGGATCGTCAACTTCCTGGGGCAAAACGGCCGGATCACCGGCGGATCGGTCCGGTTCGAGGGCCAGGAGCTCATCGGCCGGCGGGAGAGGGAGCTCAACCGGCTCCGGGGCGACCGGATCGCGATGGTTTACCAGGACCCCATGGCGGCCCTCAACCCCACCGTCCGAATCGGGGATCAGCTCACCGAGGTCCTCACCGCTCACCGGGAAATCACCCACGAGGATGCCGCCCGCCGGTCGGTCGAGATGCTGAGCCGGGTTTACATGCCCGACCCCGAGGCGGTCATGACCCGGTATCCTCACCAGCTTTCGGGGGGCCAGCAGCAGCGGGTGGTCATCGCCATGGCGATGCTCAACGAGCCCTCCCTGCTGATCATGGATGAGCCCACCACGGCCCTCGATGTCACCGTGGAGGCCGCCGTTCTTGACCTGGTGGAGGACCTCAAGCGGGATTTCAATACCGGCATCCTCTTTATCTCCCATAACCTCGGGGTGGTGGCCCGGGTGAGCGACGCGCTCTGCGTGATGTACGCCGGAGACGTGGTGGAGCGCGGCCCGGTGGCCGAGCTGTTTCAGACCCCGGCCCACCCGTACACCCGGGGGCTCATGAGCTGCGTGCCGAGGCTGGGCGCGGACAAGCTCTCCTCTCAGCTCTATCCCATCCGGGGGCGGGTGCCGGCTCCGGCGGACCGTCCGGACGACGCCTGCGTCTTTGCCCCCCGGTGTGATTACGCGGCCGAGGTTTGCCGGGAGACCCGGCCCGGTCTGACCGACATCGGTCCCGAACACGTCGCCCGGTGCTTTTTCGCCGACAAAGTCTCCCGGGACGCCATCCGTCGCCGCCCCGACCGGGCCGTGGAGATCACTTCGACCAAGGGGAAGGCAGCGGAATCCACGCTGCTCCACCTGGAGGGGCTCAAGGTTTATTACGAGCAGGAGTCGAGGTCCCTGGCCTCGCTTTTCGGGATGGGAACCCCCCAACTCGTCAAGGCGGTGGACGACATCTCCTTCAAGGTGGCCAAGGGCCGGACCCTTGGGATCGTCGGCGAGTCGGGGTGCGGGAAATCGACCCTGGTCAAGGGGATCATCGGGCTGGAAGCGGTCAGCGGAGGGGATGTCTCCTTTCTGGAGATGGACATCAACCAGCCGGTCTCTCACCGCCAGTCCCGAGTGATCCAGGAGATGCAGATGGTCTTTCAGAACCCGGACGCCACTCTCAACCCGGCCTACACGGTGGGCCGGCAGATTGCCCGGCCCATCCGCCGGTTCAAGACGGTGCCCAAGGACGAGGTCCACGGCGAGGTGATCCGGCTGCTTCGGGCGGTCCGGCTGGGGGCCACCTATTACGATCGGTATCCCCGCCAGCTCTCCGGCGGCGAAAAGCAGCGGGTGGGGATCGCCCGGGCTTTGGCCAGCCGGCCGGATCTGGTGATCTGCGACGAGCCGGTCTCCGCCCTCGATGTCTCGGTCCAGGCGGCGGTCTTAAACCTCCTGCTGGAAATCCAGGCCCTGTTCGGGACCACCCTCATCTTCATCGCTCACGACCTGAGCGTCGTCCGGTTTTTCTCAGACGAGGTGGCGGTGATGTATCTGGGCCAGATCGTGGAATTGGGCCCGGCCGAGACCATTTACGCGCCGCCGTATCACCCCTACACCGAGGCGCTCCTGTCGGCGGTCCCCATCCCGGACCCCGATGCCGAGCAGGCCCACATTCGGTTGGAAGGCAACGTCCCGAGCGCCTTGAACCCGCCGTCGGGATGCCGGTTTCACACCCGATGCCCCCGCCGGGAAATGCTCCCCGACGGCGGGGCAATCTGCGAGCGGGAGATCCCTCCCTGGCAAGAGGTGAGCCCCGAGCATCGGATTCTCTGCCATATCCCAATCGAAATCCTGCGGGAGATGGACTCGGTGGTCCACGCCTGACCGGAGACTGCCGGCCATTGACTATCGCTGACCCGCTTAACCACCAGGAGGCCCAACCATGCCGACCATTGCCGGCCGACTTTCCGGATTTACCGAGTCGGTGATCCGGGAGATGACCCGGATTGCCAACGCCCACGATGCCGTCAACCTCGCCCAGGGATTTCCCGACTGGGACCCGCCGACGGCCCTGGTCGAAGCCGCCCGGCGGGCCATTGACGAAGGCCACCACCAGTATGCGGTGACCTGGGGCTCGCCCCGGTTCCGTGAGGCCCTCGCGGAAAAGGCCGGCCGGTTCATGAACCGGGAGATCGACCCGGAAACCCAGATCGTGGTCACCTGCGGGGCCACCGAGGCGATGATGACCGCCATGATGACGGCGGTCAACCCCGGCGACCGGGTGATCGTCTTTTCTCCCTTTTATGAAAATTACGGTGCCGACACGATCCTCACCGGAGCCCGGCCGATCTACGTGCCGCTCCGGCCGCCCGATTTCCGGTTTGACCCGGACGAGCTCCGGCGGGCCTTCGAAACGGGAGCCAAAGCCCTGGTCCTCTGCAACCCGGCCAACCCCACCGGGAAGGTCTTCAGCCCCGAGGAGCTGAGTCGGATCGCCGATCTGGCCCAGCGGTTCGACGCCTTTGTAATCACCGATGAGGTTTATGAGCACATCGTTTACCCGCCTCACCAGCACACTTACATGGCGTCCCTGCCGGGGATGTTCGAGCGGACCCTGTCGT
Source organism: uncultured Desulfobacteraceae bacterium (assembly GCA_964633575.1). Taxonomy (GTDB): domain Bacteria; phylum Desulfobacterota; class Desulfobacteria; order Desulfobacterales; family JAABSP01; genus CAYNGG01. The sequence continues at coordinate 1,246 of CAZWGY010000436.1, read as the reverse complement.
GCAGCTCCCTGTCCAAGACTTACGCCATCACCGGTTGGCGCCTGGGCTATGTGATCGCCGACGGGCCGGTGATCGAGGGGGCGAAGAAGGTCCACGACTTTCTCACCGTCGGCGCCGCGGCCCCGCTCCAGGAAGCCGCCGTGACGGCCCTCCGCTTTCCCGACGACTATTACACGGGCCTTGCCGCTCGCTACACCGAGCTCCGGGACCGGTTTTTGGGACATCTCGACCGGGCCGGACTGACCTACACGACGCCCCAGGGCGCCTACTATGTTCTGGTGGATATCACTGATTTCGGGGCAACGGACGACGTGGCTTTCTGCCGGTGGCTGGCCGAGGAGATCGGGGTGGCGGCAGTGCCGGGGTCGAGCTTTTTCAGCGAACCGGTCCACCACCTGATCCGGTTTCACTTCGCCAAACAGGAGGCGACCCTGGACGCGGCCGGTGAGCGGTTGACGCGGCTTCGGGAGCGGGGATAATCGCGGATTTAAAAACCTCGGGGTGTCGACCGTCAAACCTAACCCCCCTTCCCTGAAGGGAAGGGGGGAACGACAATGCAATCTTTTCAAGCATATCAGGCAATTGATGTCACCCCCTCTCCTTTAGGCTGTGTTTTGCACACGCTTAGGACCGGCGGCAGTGAACCCGCGCCAACCGGGGCTCCGCCCTTGTCGTAATACATAAGCCATTACCGCTGAATCAGGGACGGGGCCAGCGCCGAAGGCGCGAATTGATAAAGGCCAGGGCAACGCCCTGGTAATCGGCAAAACAAACACAAAAGCCCTGTAAGGGCGAGCTAGCAATGGGGTGTACGGGCCAAACACGGACTAGCCCGCCCTTTCAGGGCTTAATTGATTTTGAATCCGGCTTGCCGGGGCTTCACCCCGGCCTTTAACAATCCGCCCCGCTGGGGCTAGGTCAGCGCCGAAGGCGAGAATTGATAAACCCTCATGACCGCGGCACACGATCACCCCCGTGCATGAAAATGGTTTTTAACCGCTCAGCATTATTGGAGCACGGGCGTCTCGGATTTTCACAATAAAGCCCTCGCCTTGGGTGAGGCGCTTCGGGGATACTCCAACCAACCATTTGATGAGTTGCGGGGGCGGACCTTGTGTCCGCCCGTGAGGAATGGGTAGCCCCGCGGGGGCGAAACATACCAGCCCGGAGCAACGCTCCGGGAATCCGGGACAGCCAACCGGGCCGGACGGGGGGAACGGCTTGAAGACCTCCGAGGTTTTGTTTG
>CAZWGY010000435.1:0-4155 GCA_964633575.1 uncultured Desulfobacteraceae bacterium | reverse complement strand
GCGGCGCAATAATCGTTCGCGTCCGGCGCGTTCAGGGTCAGCGTGTACACCTTGGATTCGCCGCTCGCGGTGAAATTCTGTCCGGGCCATGTCAACCTGTAGCCGTTGGCGTCCGGGTCCGCCGGGGTGTATCCGGCTGTGGCGCTGCCGAACCTCAATCCGTTGGTTGCATCCGCGACCGGCGTTCCGTCGTAAGTGTCCCGGACATCCACGTCGTATCCCCCCGCCGGCGGCGCCGGCCCGGTGTAGGTTACCGTGATGGTATAATTAAGGGTTTCGCCTAATAACGCCTCGGCTTTATCGACGGTTTTTTCAACGGTAAAGGTGGGGACCGGCGGATCCGATGCCGGGTCTCCCGATGCCTCCATCGACCAGGTAATCGGCCCTTCCACCGGCGTAAAGTATTCGGTCCCGTAAGTTGCCCCGCATTCATTGGTATAGTTGGGCATGAGGAAAAACCGGACGGAATCGGTGGGGGTACAATCCGCGGCGACCAGCTCGACGTTGAAATCGATATCGACGGTATCTCCGGGGGCGACGGGATCGGACAAGGTGATAACCTTGGCATCCGGATAGTCCGGATCGGCGGGGACGGGATCCGCAAAGGTCACCGTGCCCCCGGAGGCGGTAAGGCCGTTGACCTCCCAGTCATCCGGCCATTGGCTGAAGGTCATTTCAAAGTTGTTGGCCGGGCCCGCACCGTTATTCGTCACCTCGATGGTGACGGCCGACCCGGCGCAGTAGCCAATGGGGCTCGGATTAGGGCCGATGATGTTGATGTCGATGTCCGGCTCCCGGATTTCCAGGGCCACCGACGAGTTGGCCTCGATGTAGGGATCGACACAGTCGCCGGCGCCGTCCCCCCAATTGACCTCCACCCGGTTGACCAATAAATCCCGGTCGCAGCCATCGACCGTGGTTTCGATTTCATAAGTAGCGACCGCATCGGCGGCGATCTCGCCGGTGTTCCAGGATGTCGTCGCCCCGGGCGTCAGGCCGCCGGGGGGCGTTGAATGGCTCGGGCTGCTGATCCCGACAAACCCGAAGTCCGCCCCGAGGTCGAAATCAACGGCCGCCCCGTTCAGCACACGGCCGGTCCCCTCGTTTTGGACCGTCAACGTCCAGGTCACCGTGTCGCCGATGTTTCGGCGCTCGGAGACCGAGTTTCCGAATGAATCCACCAGATCGACGACGATGATCGGGGTCAGCACGCCAATCTGACTCGAATTGACCGATGCTCCGCCGTTCGCGTCAGCGCTCATCTGCTGGCCCGTGCCGGCTCCGCAGTCGGGAAGCTGACTGAAGGTATATGTTGCCGACCCGCTCCCCGGAATGGTCTGGGAGCTCCAGGTCAGGGTTTTCGCCCCGGCGTTATGGGTGCCGCCCCCGTCATCGGTCAGCGTAAAGGTGTCCGGGAGGTCCGAGACGGTGACCGTCGCGCCGGTGACGTCAGTCGTGTCGGTATTCGTAACGGTGAGCTCCCAGGTACCTTCCTCGCCAATGGTCAGCCCGGCGGGCTCCGCCGTCCAGCTCACATCCAGGTCCGCGTGAGCGGAAACCCCGGTCATGGCGATCATCAAAACGATTCCAATAAGAATTGCCGTCCATCGCGGCGCCCGTCCGTCTCGACCCGATCTCCGTCTCATATCAATTACCCCTTTATGGTGATTCATTTCGTTTCATTCACGGTCCAAACCAGCGACTCCCGCCTGATCCTGAACTAATAGCACTGATAGCAATTTCCGTGCACATCTTTCGGTTTATGGAATCATTTGCAAAAATATCACCCAGAAGAACCTTAATAGACTAAAGACGACCGATAATGACAATAATTGAAGTGCCGGATCGCTGTTTTGGCATCGGCCCGGCAGCCGATCGCTCCAACGGCAAATATGCCGTATGGAATAGAAATTCAGCTCAATCGGAAATTATTTGCCTTTTATTCAAATTGTTATGTCCAATTATGGCTTTTGTCATAACTATTCCTTATGCCATTGAAGGGATCGATGAGGTTGGTGATGCCCGGGGGGAGAAAAGAGCGCGGTGCGGAGTAGGCATTCCAGTATTTAGGGATACGGCATTGCCGTATTTTTTTGGAAGATTATCACGAAAATTTCATATCGACAAGACAAATCATCGGCCCCAAGTGCCTGCATGACCGAGATTTCAGCCTTTCCGGGGTGTTTATCGGATGGAGAGCCCATACTGAACGCGGCCCGTTTTTCAACGTGCATCACGTCGGTGTTTTTGCTATATATTTTTAGATTGAGGCACTGAGCCGGTTTTGCCGGTCGATGCCCCGTCCGCCCCACCATCCGCCAAGGAGGGAGCCCATGAAACCCCGCATCCGCCTGAATCCCGCCATCATCACCACCGTCGTCGTGCTTTTCGGGATTGCCGCCCGCCTGGCCGGCGTACCCTTTCTCGACCTTATGGAGCTGAAAACGGTCGATCTCCGGTTTACGGCCCGAGGTCCCGTCCAGCCCCGCCCCGATGTGGTCCTGGCGACCATCGACGAAAAGAGCATTGCCCGGGAGGGCAAATGGGTCTGGCCCCGATCCAAGTTGGCGGACCTGACCCGGAAGCTGTCGGATGCCGGAGCCCGGGTGATCGCCTTTGACGTGGGGTTTCTGGAGCCCGATCAAACCCACTTCCAGATGCTCCGGGCCCTGGACGCCATAAAGGACCGGCTTTCCGGCGAAGTCGAGCTGCTGGAGACTCTCCGGACGGCATCCGACAACGACCGGCTCCTGGCCGACGCCATCGCCGAGAGCCCCGCCGAGGTGGTCCTCGGGTACTTTTTCCACATGGACATCGAGGACACCCGGCACGTTACCCCGGCCGAGATCGCGGCCCATGCCGAGCGGGTCCGGGACGCCAAGTACAGCTTCGAGCGATACACCTCGGCGGCCGCCCAGGATGTCCCACTAATCGAAGCCTTCTATCCCCAGTCGAACATCGGGATCATCGCGGATGCCGCCCGCCACGCCGGATATTTCAACATGCTGCCCGACCCGGACGGGGCGGTCCGGTGGATGGGGGCCATCATCCGGTTTGACGAGGCCCTCTACGCGCCGCTCTCTCTGGCGGCGGTCCGGGCCTATTACGGGGCCCCGCTGTCGGCGACCATTGCCGAGTTCGGCGTGGAATCGATCCGGATCGGAAACCAGCCCATCCCGGTGGACGAATACGGCCGGATGCTGATCAACTATCGGGGGCCGGAGCGGACCTTTCCCCACATTCCGGTCACCGACATCCTGAACGACCGGGTTCCGGCCGAGCAATTTCGGGACAAGATCGTCCTGGTGGGGGCGACGGCCGTGGGGATCTACGATCTCCGGGTCACGCCGTTCGGCAGCATCTTTCCGGGGCTGGAAATCCACGCCAACATCATCGACACCGTCCTGTCCGCGGACTTTCTCCGGCAGCCGGCCTGGCTGGCCTTTCTGGACATTGCCGGAATTATCGTCGCCGGGATCATCCTGGGGATCATTCTCCCCCGGACCGGGGTGGTGGCCGGGTCCCTGACCGGCCTGATCGCCTTCGGGGGATACATCGCCCTGGGCCAGTATCTCTTTTCATTTCAGGGGCTGGTGATCAACCTGGTCTATCCCCTGTCGGTGATTCTGGTCCTTTACCTAGGGATCACGGTCTATCGGTACGTGGTGGAGTCGAAACAGAAGCGGTTCATCCGGGACGCCTTTTCGACCTACCTGGCCCCGTCGGTGGTCCAGCAGGTGATCGACTCCCCGGAAACCCTGGCATTGGGGGGCGAAGAGCGGGATATCACGGCGTTTTTTTCAGATGTTCAGGGATTTACCAGCATATCCGAAAAGCTCGCCCCCCGGGAGCTGGTGGAGCTGCTCAACGAATTTCTGACGGAGATGACCGACATCATTCTCCGCCACAAGGGGACCGTGGACAAGTTCGAGGGCGACGCGATCATCGCCTTTTTCGGGGCTCCCACTGAGCTGCCCAACCAGGCCCGGGCGGCGTGCGAGGCCAGCGTCGAGATGCAGACCCGGCTGGAGGAGATGCGCCGGATCTGGCGGGAATCCAACACTCCGGAGCTGAAGATGCGGATCGGCCTCTATACCGGCCCGGCGGTGGTGGGCAACATGGGATCGAAAAACCGGATGGACTACACCATGATGG
>CAZWGY010000434.1:0-4162 GCA_964633575.1 uncultured Desulfobacteraceae bacterium | reverse complement strand
TTCCCCGAATGTAGGGGCAGGCCCCCGTGCCTGCCCTCGTGAGGGTGCCGGCATAGCATGGGCGGACACGCGGGTCCGCCCCTACAACATTCTCTCCCTTGCCTTTCCGGCTCAAGTCGGGTAAATAATCTTTATCAGCCCGAAGATCGTGCCGGATCTTCCTCCGCGACCCACAAGATACCCTGAACGTTTGCGAAACTTGCACCTGATCCGTCCATTCCCTTCCCGGCCGATTATCTGGTAGTTCTTGCGTCCAAAAAGTAAGGTAAGGCGATAACGAGAAAAGCGAAAGAAAGAATCGCGTGGGGTTTATCCCCGAACGCCAAACCGAATCCAAAAAGGGGGGTCATCATGGGAAGGAAAATGAGGTTCGCGGTGGTCTTATGGGTTTTTACCGGGCTATGCCTTATGGCGTCTCCGGCCCTCTCCTGGCCGATTCCGGATACGGGGCAGACCAAATGTTATGACTTTTCTGGAGATGAAATTCTGTGCCATCACCCAGTCGAGCCGTTTTACGGCCAGGACGCCACGTACACCATCAATCCGCCGTCCTACACAAAGCTGGGATATGGCGGGGAAGAGCTGCCCGATACCGCCACGGAATGGATCATGGTGCAGGATGATGTTACGGGGCTGATCTGGGAAGTCAAGCAGAACAAAGACGGCAATGAAGATTATGATAATCCAAATGATGCGGATAATGCGTACACTTGGTATGACAGCAACCCGGAAAACAACGGGGGCGATCCCGGCACACCCGGCGACGGCACGGATACTGTGGACTTCATCAACGCTCTCAATGCGAAATCCTTCGGGGGATTCAGCGACTGGCGGCTTCCGTTACCGGAAGAGCTGCAATCCATTGTTAATTACGGAGCTTGGGAACCAGCAGAGGATGGAGAGTTTTTTCCAAATACCGCATCAAGCTGTTACTGGTCCTCGTCCTCGCACGCAGCTAACCCGAGCAGCGCGTGGCTCGTGTATTTCCTCGACGGCCTCGTGAGCAACGGCGATAAGAGCTACAACAACCACGCCCGGGCGGTGCGAGCCGGACAGCCTCGATCATTTGATTATTTGATCATTAACGGAGATGGCACGGTCACCGATACCTGGACCGGCCTGATGTGGCAGCAGGTCGGTAGCGATTCGGATATGTCCTGGGCCGATGCCCTGAGCGATTCCGAATGGATGACATTAGGAGGCTACGCCGATTGGCGGCTGCCAAATATAAAAGAGCTGGCCTCCATTGTGGATCGCGGCCGGTATGATCCGGCAATCGATGAAACGGTTTTTTCGGGAGATCTCTCGATAGATTATTGGTCCTCGTCCTCGCACGCCGGCGGCCCGGGCAACGCGTGGGACGTGAATTTCAGCAACGGCTACGTGCACGACTACAGTAAGAGCTACAGCAACCGCGTCCGGGCGGTGCGAGGCGGGCAGTCCCCTTCATTTGGTCATTTGATCATTTCGGCTCCTGCACAGGCGTCGTTCTGGAACATTGGTGAGAATATGCCGATTTCCTGGGATACGGCTGGCATATCCGGGAACGTATCCATCAAGCTTTCCCGCCAAGGCGGGCGTGGAGGGACGTTCGACACCATCATAACCGATTCCACGCCAAACGACGGGAGCTTCGATTGGACCGTGACCGGGCAAGCTTCGGTCAACTGCGCGCTTCGAATTACGCCGCTGTCCGATCCGGACAAATCCACCACCCAAAGCCTTTTTGTCATCCGGGAGCCCCCGGTACTCATCGACCCTTCTGAGCTAACCATCAGCGAACCGGACGGTGCTCAGTCATTCACCATCAGCCTGAACATGGCCCCGACCGCCCCGGTGCTGGTGCCCCTGTACCTTTCCGCCCCGGATCAGTGCGTATTGTCCGCCACCTCGGTTACCCTCACCGAATCCAACTGGAGCGACGGCGTGGAGGTCACGGTCACCGCCCTGGACGACGACAGGCATGAGGATGAACGGAACGTCACCATCAACACCGGTCCGGCGGAAAGCGATGATCCGGACTTCAACGGCATTGACCCGGATGACATCACGGTGACGGTCCGGGACAATGACCCTGAAACCCTGACCATTACATCGGTGGAACCCAACACGGGTCCTTTGAATGAAGCGCTGGATGTCTCCATCTACGGCACCGCCTTTGACGATTACACCTTGATTGAGCTGACGGGGATCGGATACATCAAGACCTATCCATACACCGACATCACCGTCCACGGGAGCGGCCATCTCTCCCTGACGCTCCAGAGCCCGCCCAACGGTGGGGACTACAACCTGACGGTGATCAACAATTCCGGTGAAGCCACCCTGGAAAACGCGGTGACCTTTGACGATGCCGGGGTCATCGCGGCTCAGGCGGGCAAAAAGGCGGTTGTGGTGGCCGGCAGCCGGTCCATGGAAGACGCGCTCTGGCCGGCCACCCGCACATGCGCCAACCTGGCCTGTAAGGCCCTCCGGTTCCAGGGCTACACCGCGGACCGGGTCCGCTATCTCAGCCCGGAGAGCTTTATCGACGTCACCGGGGACGGCGTGAATGACCGGCACGCCGATTCGACCCTCGCGGCATTGACCGACGCCGTGACGGTCTGGGCGGCCGAACCGGGCACGACGGAGCTGATTCTCTACCTGACCGACCACGGCACCGACGGCGCCTTCCGGCTCAATGACGCGGAGACCCTGTCGGCGACTCTTCTGGATGCCTGGCTGGATGCCCTCCAGGATGGGAGCGATATCCGGGTGATCGTGATTCTGGATGCCTGCCGGTCGGGGTCCTTCATGTCGGCACTCACCGCGCCAGAGGGGGCGGAGCGATACGTGGTCGCCAGCACGGGGGCGGACCAGTCCGCCTATTTCGCGGACGGCGGGGAGACGTCGTTTTCCTACTTTTTCTGGGAAGCGGTGTACTACACCGGCAAGCTCTACCAGGCGTTTTCCACCGGGGAGCGGAACATCGGCCAGTTGTTCCAGTATCCGATCATCGACGTTGACGGCGACGGCGTGCCGGACACCATCACCAGCGCGCTTTTCAACGACGACATCATCATCGGCCGGGGCATCGTGACGGCATCCGACCCCTTGAAAATCAATAGAACCTGCGGGAGCCTGACCGTCGGGTGCGACAATACGGCCACCCTTTGGGTCGAGGATCTGGTCTATACGGACGGGCTGTCCGATGTCTGGGCCCAGGTGGTGCCGCCGGCCCCGGAGACCTTCGATCCGAGTGAGCCGGTCCAGAATCTCCACCGGGTCCGCCTGACCGATACAAACGCGGATGGCCGTTACGAAGGCGGCTATTCAGACTTCCGCCAAGATGGCAACTATGCCGTCCTGTTTTTCCTGGTCAACAAGCGGGGCCGCCAATCCCTGCCGACCCGGATCAGCGTCTTCCGGAGCTGCGGGGTGACGCCGGAGCCGGGTGATCTTGACGGCGACGAGCTGGTGACCCTGGCCGACGGCCTTCTGGCGCTCCAGGTGATGTCGGGCCGGGAGCCCCGGACCTTCCGGGCCGACTACCCCTCGGCGGGCGTCGATGTGAACGAAAACGACCGGGTGGATATGGCCGAGGCGATCTTCGCGTTTCAGAAGGTGGCGGGGTTGCGGGATTGATGGAGTGTATGGGCACCGAGCTGGATCGCTGCAAGTCAGCAGCGGCGTGATCTGGGGGGCATGATCATCGTTCAGGCCGGTTTGTAGGGGCGGCCCCCCGTGGCCGCCCTTTTCATCAACGACCATAAGGGGGCAGGCACGGGGCCCGCCCCTGCACAACAAAAATCGGCGCTGGCGGGTCCGGTGCGGCACGGTATCAAAGCCGTGTGGTCGAAAGGATTCAAGGCCGATCCAGGTTTTTGTCTCTTTCCAGTACGGTCTTCAGCGGCACGGAATTCAGCTCTCCTCGATCATGGGCGGCGATTCGGCGCTCCGCCTCGTCGGCCCACAGCCTGTCGATGTCGCTATCCGTTCAGAGCCGCGACCGTCAGGGAGCGAATTTTCGACGTTCGATCGGCTAACCGGAAGGCTCCCTCACGGTCGCGGCTCTGCATTGTTGGAGCACGGGCGCATGTATTTTCACGATAAACCCTCATGACCGGAGCACCGCGATCACCCCCAGGCATGAAAACTGAGGACTGAGTGCTCAGTCGAGGGC
>CAZWGY010000433.1:0-4166 GCA_964633575.1 uncultured Desulfobacteraceae bacterium | reverse complement strand
TCGGGCGGAGAGGCCCAGCTTGCCCCGCCGTTCCTCGATGTGTCGCCGAATAAGGACCGCCGCCTTTTCGGGGTCCGGCTCCACGGCAAAGCTCGCCCCCACCACATCCGTAAGTCCTTCGGTGAGCAGGGAGACGACGTTGGTGCTCCCGGTGATGGGCGGCATGGGCCCTAAGACGGTGTAAACCCCCGACGCCACAAAATAGGCCCCGATGGAGACGGCCTTCTCCGAATACCATTCCGGGGCCGCCCCGGCCAGGGGGAGGTCGCTGATGTCCGTCCCCAAAGCGTCGGCCAAAGCCGATGCGAGAACGAGAATCCGGACATTGTCCACGCAGGAGCCCATATTGAGGACCGGCGGGATGCCTAACGCCCCGCAGATCTCCTTGAGCCCCGGCCCGGCGTACTGAATGGCGTCGGCCACCTTGAACCCGGCCTTGGCGTTGGCCACGGCCGCGCAGCCGGTGTCCACCACCAGGATATCGTTTTCAATGAGCCGTCGGGTGAGGGTCACATGGCCGTAATCCTGCTGGATCTTGGGGTTGTTGCACCCCACCACCCCGGCGGCTCCCCGGATCTTCCCCGCCTTGATGGCGTCAAGCAGCGGGGCCGGCGTCCCGCCCAAAGCGCCGACAATGGCCTCCACCGAAAACCCGCCGATGGCATCCACCGGTTCCACCGGCAGATAAACCCGGCCCCGGTTGTCGTAGTTCTCCACCGCTTCCCGGACGAGGGCGGCCGCCTTTTCCCGGGCATTGTCCGGATGGAATTCCACGTGGGTCATCCCGGGAAACCGGGCCTTGTCCGAGGTGCTGACCATCTTCGTGTGATAGCAGGCCGCCACCGTCCCCAAAGACGGCATGATGCACTGGTAGTCAACGATCATCATGTCCACCGCGCCGGTGGTCAGGACCAGTTCGGTGGTGAGGTGGTTGCCGGCCATGGGGATGCCGTGGCGCATCAAGAGCTCGTTGCCGGTGCAGCAGACCCCGGCCAGATTGATTCCCGCCGCCCCCCTGCTTTTGGCCAGGTCGATCATCTCATCCGACTGGCAGGCCAGCAGGATCATCTCCGAAACCACCGGGTTGTGGCCGTGAACGATGATGTTGACCTCGTCTTCCTTGAGGACCCCCACGTTGGCCCGGGTGGGGCCGGGAACCGGGGTGCCGAAGAGGATGTCCGAAACCTCGGTGGCGATGAGCGAGCCGCCCCAGCCGTCGGAAAGGGCGTTTCGGAGCCCATGGAGCAGGAGGCTTTGCCAGCCGTTGTCCACGCCCATGTGAGTCCGGTGCATGGCCTCCGAGGTCTCCCGGTCGATCCCCCGGGGGGTAATCCCAAGGGACCGCCAGACCGCCCGGCGCTTTTCCGGAGCCCGGCTAATGAGCGTAAGGGCCGCCTGGCGGGTACCGTAGTCCTCCTGCATGGCATGAGCCAGGTCCCCGGCGATCTCGGAAATTGACCGGCCCGATGTCTCCACGCCGTATTCAGCGGCCACCCGCTTGAGTTTCTCCTCGTCCCGGATGGCGTACCCCGTTGCCTTGCCCTCGGCCACCCCGGCGAGGACCTCCACGAGATCCCGGCCGTGGTCCGAATGGGCCGCGGCCCCGGCCGCGATCATCCGGCAGAGGTTTCGGGCCACGATGATATCGGCGTCCGCTCCGCAGACCCCTTTCTGGGGGCCTTCGCCAAAGGGGTCGATCCGGCAGGGACCCATGACGCAGATCCGGCAACTGACGCCCATTTCGCAGTAGCCGCACTGGGGAAGCTGATCCCGGTAGCGCTCCCAGACCGTCTCCACGCCGTCCCGTTCGGCCTTTTTCAGGAGCAGCCGGCCGTCCTCGGTAATGGTTTGCTGATCGTATTGGCTTGTCATGATGCCCTCCTTAAAGCATGAATGCGTTACGCGATGATTAAGACGATTCGGTTACTTCTGGGTCGCGTGGGGGCCGAGCCGGGCGGTGGCCCGCCGGACGGTCCGGTGCAGGGCCAGGGTCGGCGGCAGCCACGTCATGTCGCCGTCGGCCTCCCCACCGGTCACGGTCCGGGCCACCTCATCGGTCCGGCGCCGCAGGGCCGCGTCCGGGGTTTCAAAGGTAAGGGCCCCGGTTTTGCAAGCCTCGACACAGGCCGGGATCAGGCCGGCGGCCTGCCGCTCGATACAATTGTCGCACTTGACCGCCACGGTCTTGTCCGGTGGAGCAATGGGGTCGGCATGGTAGCGGATCACCCCGAATGGACAGGCCATGGCGCAGGACGCGCAGTTGATGCAGCGGTCCGGGTCGATAAGGACGGTGCCGGTCTCCCGGTCCCGGGAAATGGCGCCGGGCAGGCAGGCCAGCAGACAGGGAGCCGGATCGCAGTGACGGCATCGGTTGGGAAAGCCCTCGCCCCAGGCGGTGGTCCCCAGATGGACCCGGGGTCGGGGCCGGGGACGCTCCTGAACCGCGGAAAAAGGCGTTTTGGATAGGGAATGGGCGACGGCGCAGGCGAACATGCACTGCATGCACCCCACGCACCGCTCGGGATGAACAATCACCTGTTTCATGGTGGCCTCCTCTCATCAATCATTGAGTTGACGGCGGGGGGGGTCGGTGGCGCACCGGCCACTCCCGTGCGGGGAAACTGGCTATAGGTTTGAAAGGGTTGGCGGACGACCGGATTCGGGGATCAACCGGCCATAGTTGAAATCCGGCGCGAGCAGAGCCTCACGATCTCGGGTCACCGGGGTCCGGCTGGCGATGAGCCATTGGAGGACCCCGCCCTGGGAGATCTCGTTGACCAATACGCACCCCACCAGCCGATCATCCAGAAAAACGAGCTTCCGGTAAGTGCCCCGCCGGGGGTCGGTCCGGCGGAGGGTCTCGCAGCCGTCCAACGCCCCGCCGTCGGCGGTGGGGGTGACCATCCCGGCCGTCAGGACATCAAGACCGAAAATCCGGATGACGTTCCGGCTCAAGCTCCCCCGATAGGCCACCCGCCGGCCGGCCATGTTGGCTCCGGCAATCATCCCGGTGTCCACCGCCTCGGGCCATAAAGCGTTGACCCACCGGCGCCGGCGGGCGATATCAACCCCTTCGGCGGCGTCGCCGGCGGCAAATATCCCCGGCACCCGGGTTTCCATGTAAGGATCCACCACCACCCCGAGGTCAACATCGATGGCCGGCCGGGGGACAAAGGACAATGCCGGCAGGACCCCCTTGCCGATCACCACCAGCTCGCAGGGCAGCGTGGACCCGTCGGAAAGGACCGCTCCCCGAACCCGGCCGTTGCCCTCGAACGCGGTAACCGACAGGCCGACCCGGACGTCCAGACCGTTGGCGGTCAGCTCGTCCCGAATCCGGGTCCCGGCAATCCGGTCCACCTGCATGGCCAGCGGATAATCGGACCGGATAAGCTGAGTCACTGGAATTCCCCGGCCCAAAAGGGCTGATGCCGCCTTGAACCCCACCAGCCCCCCACCCAGGACAAGGGCCCGGCGAACCCCGGACAGGGCCGCCAGCATCCCCCGGACCTGGGCCGCGGTCCGCATGTAGAAAATCCCGTCGAGGTCCAGGTTGTCGGCCCGGATGGGGCGAGGATCGGCACCGGTGGCGATGAGGAGCCGGTCAAAGGGAATCCGCCGGTCCTCACCCACCGCCACGGTCCGGTTTTCGACGTCAATGGCGGTGGCCCGCCGGCCGAGAACCGGGGTGATCGACCGCTCCTCGAAAAACCGCTCGCTTCGGATGGGCAGCCGTTCCGGTCCGACACTGCCGTCTAAAACCATGCTGATCATGGGGCGGCAATACGGCGTGACCGGCTCATCCCCGATCATCGTAATCCGCGCCTCGGGCTGGAGGCGACGGATGACCTCGGCGGCGTGAATGCCGGCGGCTCCGGTTCCAATGACGACGTGGTCCATGGTCCCCTCCTTATGGGTTGTCGTTCATAACACCTTTTTTGATAACAGATCGGGCCGGATCAATCAAGCAAATGCGCGGGTCTTAACCCCACAAGATCGGGACCAGGTATCCATCACCCCGAAAGCCGCCCTCATCAGACCTCCGAGGTTTCACCATGTACGGGCAACCCCCGTGGTTGCCCATCGCGGGCGGACACGCAGGTCCGCCCCTACGATGCCGGTTTTTTTCAGGATGTAGGGGCAGGCCCCCGTGCCTGCCCTCGTAA
>CAZWGY010000432.1:2348-4171 GCA_964633575.1 uncultured Desulfobacteraceae bacterium | reverse complement strand
AATTTTGAGCGCAACGCGGATATCGGGCCAATTGGCCATTTATGGATGGGCACTAGAATAGCTTGTGTATTAAGGATGAGGGCGACTCCCCCGGGCGCGCTTCGGCCGGGTCTTATTCCTTATGGATGTCCCGGAAGTTGTACATCGATTCGAGCATGGGGTTATAGACATAGCCTTTCACCGACTTCCGCATGGGGACGATGGTCTTGACCTGGTAGAGGAAGATGTAGGGGGCTTCCTGGAGCATGATGGCCTGGGCCTTATTGTAGAGTTTGATCCGCCTGATCCGGTCGCTTTCGGCGGCGGCCGTCCGGATGAGGTCGTCAACCTCCTCGTTTTTGTAGAAGCTCCGGTTGCCGGGGAGGCCCCAGAGGCGCGAGTCGAACCAGAAGTTCATGAACATGTAAGGGTCGGCGAAGTCCGGGCTCCAGGCGCCCAGGCAGAGTTCGAAGTCCCCCCGGTCCACTTTGACCCGGAGGGTGGGGTTGGATATCATCTCCAGGTTGAGACTCACCCCGATGTCGGCGAAGTTGCTCTGGAGCACCGTGGCGATCCGGTCCCAGGTGGGGCGGCGCTCGGAGTAGATGAGCGTGAGGCTCAGGTCCTCGACCCCGGCTTCTTTGAGGAGCGCTTTTGCTTTGTCGGGGTCAAGATGATACTGGAAGGCGTCCGGCTTGTGGGCCCACATCCCATCGGGGATGGCCCCGCGCATCTGGACCCCTTCGCCTTGAAGGACGAACTTGATGATCCCGTCATAGTCCACCGCGTAGCTCAGGGCCTGGCGGACCCTGGGGTCGGAGAGGGCGGGCTTCTGGTTGTTGATGTACACGTATTCAACGAACTGGGATGGGTATTTCCGGACGACGATATCGGGGTGTTTCTGGAGGGCGGGGATCTGGTCGATGAGGATGCCCTCGGCGATGTCGATGTCCCCGCGTTCGAGGGCCATCCGCCGGTCGGCCGACTCGCGCATGAAGCGGATGATTACCTTGGAGAGCTTGGGAACCCCGTCCCAATAGACCGGCTTGGCGGTGAGGACCGCCCGCTGGCCCCGGGACCATTCGGTGAGCTTGAACGGGCCGCTGCCGTCGGTGTTTTCGGCCAGCCAGCCTTGGGCCAGGTCGCCGTCTTGTTCGTGTTCCATGATGTTGGGGTTGACGATGCAGGCCGCGTCGGTGGCCAGGGTCTGGAGAAAGGGGCCGTAGCGGTTTTTGAGGTAGATCTTGACGGTATAGGGCGAAGCAACCTCCACCCGGTCAATGGCGCTCAGGTTGTCGGCGGGTCCCTTGCCGATCTTAGCCACCCGGTCAAAGGAGAACTTCACCGCCTCGGCGTCCAGGGCGCGGCCGTCGTCAAAGCGGATGCCCTTACGGATGTTGAAGGTCCAGACCTTGCCGTCGTCGGAGACATCGACTTTTTCCGCCGCCATGGGCTCCACCTCGGTATATCCCCGGCCGCTGACCACCTTGTACTTCACCAGGCGGTCGTAGCAGGGGTAGATCTGGCGCCAGTCATAGTTGTCGCTGGAGACCGCCGGGTCCAGGGTGTGGATGTCCGAGGAGACGCCCACTACCAGGACATCGGCGTCGGTGGCCAGAGCGGGGATCGCCCCCACCGCGACCAGGGCGACGGCCAGTACTATACAGATTACTCTCGGGTTCATTATGGTCCTCCTTACGGCTAAGGGGTTAAAGGGACACTGCGTCCCCCTTAAAACGGGGCTTATGTAAAAAGCGGACGGCTGTCAAGGCGGGAATCGGTCTGAAAAGAGATGAAGGTCAGCGTTGAAGTATCGGGGCTGATCTGCTAACTTAGCAAAAAGC
>CAZWGY010000432.1:0-2248 GCA_964633575.1 uncultured Desulfobacteraceae bacterium | reverse complement strand
ACCAGGGGCGGCGCGCAGATTCCGATGAATCCGCCGCAAATCCCGGAAAAGAGGCCCACCGAAAGGTCGCCTGGACCGGCGGCGGCCGGCGCCCCATCGGCCCGGACCGATCCCCCGGCCCGCCGGCAGAACCAGACCCCGGTGAGGAGAAAGGCGGTCCCCAGAATGGCCAGGAACCGCTGGGGGGAGATGACCTTGAGCATCAGGGCGCCGAGAACGGAGCCGATGATCATGGCGGCGGAGATCGGGACCCAATACTGCTTCCGGATGGGCAGCGGGTCGATCCGCCACATGAAGAGCCCGCCGAAGATGTTGACAAACGCGGCGAGGATCACGGTCTCCTTGGCCGGGATGACCAGTGAGGACAGCGCCACGATGACGGTGCTGGTGCCGGTCCCGGCGGTTCCTTTGAGGAAGAACGCCAGCAGACCGATGATCGGGATAAAGAGGTAGTCGAGGGGCATGGGAAGCGATCCGACGGGTTTAAGGTTCGGGGTGGATGAGCGGATGACGGTCCGGGTTGGCGATGACGGAGTGCTGATCGAGGCGGCCGGCTCGGCGGGGAATCCGGGCCGGGTTCAATTGAGCCCGGCCGATGCCCTGATGCTCCTGGACATCCTCACGGCTGAGGCTGACCGGCTCCGGGCCGCCGCTGACGCGGCCTCGCCCCTCCCGGTCCGGTTCGACTTCCGGTAGCGCGGACGGTTTCAGCGGTCGATCTCCCGGTTCGGACGGTCGGCGGTGTGGCTCAGCAAGGTCCGCAAATCCGGGGGCAGGGGGGCCCGGAGGCGGAGCCGGGCTCCGGTGACCGGGTGGTCGATAGTGAGCCGGGCGGCGTGGAGCGCCTGGCGGTTCAGGACCAGGCGGCGGCGGTCGGCCGGGGTGAGGCGGTCGGCGATGAACCGAAGAAAGATCCGGTCGTCCGGGCCATAGAGCTTGTCGCCGACCACCGGATAGCCTAATGCCAGGAGGGTTGCCCGGATCTGGTGGGTTCGGCCGGTGAGCGGTTCGGCGGTTACCAGGGAGATCCCGTCGCGGGTCCAGAGGCCCCGGAGCCGGGTCCGGGCCGGGCGGCCGGCGGTCCGATCCCCGTCTCGGGCGGGTCCGAAGGCGTCATCCGCCGGACCGGGACGGAACCGTTGCTTTTTCCGGACCGGGCTGACCGGGTCCGGGCCGATGGTCCCCTCGACGGTCATCGGGGTCCGGGGAAAGCGGCCTTCAACGATGGCGAAGTACCGTTTGCTCACGGTGCCCCTGGCGAACTGAGCCGCGCAGGCCCGGGCAACGTCGGGACGGCGGGCGAGAAGCACCAGGCCGGAGGTTTCCCGGTCGAGGCGGTGGACAAACCCCAGGCGGGGATTGTAATCGACCGGCCGGAGGTATGCCCAGAGGGTGTTTTGGTAGTAGCGACCCCCCGGATGGCAGGGGAGGTTGCCCGGCTTGTCCACGGCGATGATGTGGTCGTCGGCGTAGATGATCCGGTACCGATTGTCCACCGGCGGCTCGGCGGCATCGCCGGGCTGGTAAACCAGGCGGTCGCCGGGGGCGAGGAGATAGTCCGGGGCGGCCGGAACCCCATTGACCCGGACCGCTCCCGCCGCGATCTCGCGGAGCCATCCGATCCGGTCGAGGTAGGTGAACCGCCGGGCGAGGTAGTCGGGCAGGAGAAGGCCGGCCGCCCCGGCGCTCACGCGGGTTTCGGACCGGCGCTTCACGGTGCCTCTCCGAAGGGCAAGGGCTTGCCGGTCCGGTAGGCCAGTGCCCGGCAGGTGGCGATGAGCCGGCCGGCTTCGTCGGTGACGGAGATGTCGTAGCCGGCGGTCTTCGGGGTCTGGCTGATCCGGTTGGCCTCCGCCCGGAGCCGGGTTGGCCCGGCCGGGCTGGCTATGTAGGTGACGTTGACGTTGAGTGCCACGGCTACGGTCCCGTCGGTTTGACCGGCGGTCTCGAAAGCCTCGTCGATGAGGGCGAAGATGGCTCCACCGTGGGCCCGGCCGAAGAGGTTGGCCATGGTGGCCGGCTGATAGTCCATCTCCACGACCGAGTGGCCGGGGCCGAGAGCGACAACCCGGATGCCGAGGGTCCGGGCGAAAGGTTCGGCGGCGGCCGCTTTCCGGATGGTTGATGTGAGCGAATCTGACATTGGCGTACTTTCGATGGCGTCCGAGGGACGCGGGTTCATGATTATCGTTTGAGCCAATCGGGCTCGGCGGACCCCTCCCCTAACGTCAGACCTCCGAGGTTTCCA
>CAZWGY010000431.1:0-4183 GCA_964633575.1 uncultured Desulfobacteraceae bacterium | reverse complement strand
TGGAATCGCCGAAAAAAAGGCTGACCGTCCCCCCGAAGACGGTGATCCGATCCGCCACCCCGGCCATCACCGACAGCCCCCGTCCCCCCGTTTGCAGGACGTTGATGTCGGAGATCGACGCCGGGGGATCGGGCAGGTCAAACCCCGGCCCCGGATCGGAAATATCGATCCGGACCCCCCATGTCTCGAAAAACAGGGAGAGGTCCACGTGGGCCGACTCCCTTTCAAAAGCAGAGCCGTGCATGACGGCGTTAATGAGCCCTTCCCGGAGCGCCAGCAGGACCAGCACCGGGTCCCGGCCCGGCGGGAGCGTCTCCGGCGTCAGGTGGGTCCCGGCCCACACACAAGCCCCGTCCACTCCCCCGTAGTCGGCGGGAAAGGAATAATGCAGCCCCGGCGGCAGCGGGTTATCGGGAGCCTTCAGGGTGATCAGGACCATATCGTCATCCTGGCCCCAGCGCTCCAGAATCCGGTCGATAATCAGGTTCCCCAGCCCCTTCACCGGCCCTCCGTCCAGCGCCACTTCGCCCTCGGACAGGACCTCGGTGATCTGGCGAGGTTCCACTCCGTCGGAGAAGATAAACAAGTAAGTCCCCGCCGGAAACGCGATCTCCTCCCGGATGAAGAGGTCATCCTTGGGCAACAGCCCCAGACAGAGGCCCCCGCCGGATTGCTCAACCACGTCAAGGGTTCCGTCCGATTTCCGTCGGACCAACAGCGGCCCGGGATTGCCGGCCGAGGCGATCCGGAGCCGCTCCCGCCGACGGTCCCAGAGCAGAGCGGTGGCGCAGAGGTGATACTGGTCATATTCGGACTGGCTCAGCTCCGCGTTGAAGGTTTTCAGGAGAGCCAACGGGTCCTGAGCCCGGTTCCACCGTGAGGTCAGAATCCCCAGGTAAAAGGCGCTGATGTAAGAGGCGATGACGCTATGGCCGGCCACGTCCCCCAGAAAAACCCCGCACCGCCCGGCCCGGTTGAGCCGGCGGCAGCAGGCCACGTCGCCTCCGGCATCGGAGAGCGGCGAGTAGGCAATGTCGATGTCCCCGCACGGTGTGGTACAACCGTACCGGATCAGATGGGCCTGGGCCTGCCGGACCGCTCTGGCCGTCGCCGCCACCTGGGACCGGGAGCCCCGCCTGGCGGCTTGAAAGATCGCCGAGTCGATAAGCTCTCCGATGGACCGGCTGAGCTCATCCAGGGTGAGAACCCCGTCCGCCCCTAGCCGGACCGCGAGCTGGAAGGTCTCCGGGTCCCGCTCCACCGCATAAATAAAGACCAGGACGTGGGGATGGTCCCGCTTGACCCGGGCCAGAATCCCCAGCCCGTCAATCCCCGACGTGAAGACGTTGCTGATGATCACGTCGAACCGGTGGGGCCGCTCGGTGAACAGCGTCCACGCCTGGTCCCCGTTGGAAACCCGGCAGACCGGAAATTGCCGGCGCTTTAAAACCCGAACCAGCTCCCCGGCCCGGCCGTCGTCCTCCTCCACCAACAGAACGTGATAGTCAGTCCGCCGCTGGGACGCCTCGCCATCCGTTCCGCCTGAAGCCCCGCCGGCCGGCTTCCGCCGGGACGGTTCGGCATGGAGGTAAGTCTCGATGAGCTCCTTCGCCCGCGCCATATCCACGGGCTTTGGCAGAAAATCATCTCCCCCGGACTCCAGACACCGCTGACGGTCCTGCTTGTCGCTCATGGCGGAAACGATGATGATGGGCGTCTCCACTCCCATCCGACGGATTCGCTCGATGGTCTCGAACCCGTCCATCCCCGGCATCAACAGGTCCATGAAGATCATCCGGAACGGATGAGCCTGAATCCGTTCCAGAGCCTCCCGGCCGTTTTTCGCCTCGAAAACCGACAGGGATTGAGCCTTCAGGATCCCCTTGAGCAGCTCCCGGTTGAAAGGGTTGTCATCGACAATCAGCACCGCCGGCTCAGGTTTTTTTGCGAAAGTCATGCGTCTCGATTACGTCAGGGTTAAGCCCTCACCCGGTTCGGCCCCGGACAGGCCGAAAAAAGGCGGGGCAAAAGAGATTTTGTATCAACTTTTTGGATTGCCAGCAAGGCGGTTTTAGAGTAGTCGGTCTTTTAGGATGATGGGGACGAACCCGGCCCCACGAAACAGCGTGACCTACATGTAGAAACGGACCCGCGTGTCCGACCATTGGAAAGGAGCAACATGACGTTTATCGACTATCCCAATATCCATGCGATGCTGCGGAATACGGTGGCCGAGCGGCCCGACCGGATCGCCTACCGATGGTATCTCGACGCGGCCGGCCCCGTATCGGTAACCTGGAAGGAATTCGCCGAAGCGGTCAGGCGGGTGAGCAAAAGCCTGATCGCCCTCGGGGTCGAGTCGGGCGACAAGGTCAACATCGTCAGCTATACCTGCTACCGCTGGGTCCTCACCGACATGGGGATCAACGCCATCGGCGCCTGCACCGTGGGGATCTACCAGTCAACGCTCGCCAAGGACTGCCGGTACATCATCGACCACTCCGACGCCGTCCTCGCTTTTGCCGAAGACCCAACCCAGCTCGACAAGCTGATGGAGATCCGGGACCAGATCCCCCGGGTCCGCCACGTGATCCTCTTCAACGGAACCCCCCCGGACCCCGAGGACGACTGGGTGATGACCTACGACGCCTTCCTTCGGAAGGGCGAGGAGATCGACGACGCGGCCTTTGACGAACGGGCCGCCGCCGTCCGCCCCGAGGACCCCGCCGGGATCATCTACACCTCCGGGACCACCGGGGTCCCCAAGGGAGTGGTTCTCACCCATGACAACATCACCTTTACCGCCCAGTCGGTAAAGGGCTGCGCCCAATTCGGAGACGACGACGAGACCTTCCTCTTTCTCCCCCTCGCCCACGTCTTCGCCCGGACCGCCGTTTACACCGCCGTCTTCGTGGGCTGCACCACGGTCTTCAACCGGTCCATGGACACCCTCATCGACGATTTCAAGACCGCCCGCCCCCACTGGTTCATCAGCGTCCCCCGGATTTTTGAAAAGGTTCATGCCAAGGTCCAGAGCGGGGCCGAGGCCAAAGGCGGCCTGACCCTCCGGATCTTCCGGTGGGCCGAACGGGTGGGACGGGAAGTCAGTGACCGGAAGCTGGCCGGCCGGCCGGTGCCCCCCTGGACCGCCTTCCAGTACCGGATCGCCGACCGGCTCGTCTTCTCCAAGATCCGGGCGGCTCTCGGAGGCCGGGTCCGGTGGTGCATCAGCGGAGCCGCTCCGCTCAACCCGGAAATCGCCCGGTTTTTCCACGGAGCCGGCATCCTCATCCTCGAAGGGATCGGGATGACCGAGAACACCTCTTTTTCCAATGTCAACCGGGCCGACAACTATCGGTTCGGCTGGGTGGGACCTCCGGGGCCGGGGATCGAGCAGCGGATCGGCGAAGACCAGGAAATCCAGTACCGGGGCCGGAACGTCATGACCGGCTACTACAAGATGCCCGAAGAAACCGCCGCCACCTTCACCGACGACGGCTGGCTCCGGACCGGAGACCAGGGCGAGATCGACGCGGACAACCACCTCCGGGTCACCGGCCGGAAAAAGGAGCTGATCATCACCGCCGGCGGGAAAAACATCGCCCCATCCGCCATCGAGGGCGAACTGACCAGATCGCCATACCTCAACCAGGTCTGCGTCATCGGAGACCGCCGGAAATTTCTGAGCGCCCTGGTTACCCTGGACCTCGAGCTCGTCGCCGACTACGCCACGGCCAACGGGATCGCCTTCTCCCGGCCCGAGGACCTTATCGATGAGCCTCGGATCGTCGCCCTCGTCGAGTCGGAAGTGGCCGAAAAAAACCGGGCCTTCGCCTCCTTCGAGACAATCAAGAAAGTCCAGGTCGTCCCCGAATTCACCATCGAAAACGGGATGATGACCCCCACCCTGAAGCTCAAGAAGGCATTGATCATCGATACTTATGCCGACCGGATCGAGGCGCTCTACACCAAGTGATGTGGCCTGATGACTGAGCGTAGAGCCGCGACCGTGAGGGAGCGGACTGAGGGATGAGTGGCGCCCGTAGGGGCAACCCCCCGGGGTTGCCCCGTTATGAGCATAAAGCGCGGAGTGCGGGGTGATGAGTCCTCAGTTCTAATTAGACCTCCGAAGTTTCCAGCAAAGAGACCTCCGAGGTTTCCAATGAGACCTCCGAGGTTTCCA
>CAZWGY010000430.1:0-4206 GCA_964633575.1 uncultured Desulfobacteraceae bacterium | reverse complement strand
GCGCCTTCCACGGCGTAGCCCTTCCGCTCGAGCATCAGCGAGAGGAGAAACCGCATCTTGTCTTCGTCATCGACGATCAGGATTTTAGGCATGGATGGCCTTTGGATGAACCGCGACGTCCGGCGCGTCCATGAGGGGCAGATCGATCCGGAAACCGGCACCGCCTTCGGCGCGGTTCCGGGCGGTGACCATTCCGCCGTGAGCGGATATCACCTGGGAAACAAAGGCCAATCCGAGTCCGGTTCCTTTCGATCGGGTGGTGAAAAAGGGCTCGAAAATCCGGGACAGGTTTTCCGGTTCGATCCCCGGCCCCTCGTCCGAGATCTCCAGAGCCCAGGATTGATCATCAACGCTGACGGCAACCGTCACCGTGCCCGCTCCTTCGACGGCCTCCGCCGCGTTTTTGACCACGTTGGCAATCGCCCGGATCAGGAGGTCCGGGTCGCCCCAGACCCGGCAGGCGGTCTCCGGTATATCCGTTTTAAAGGTTACGCCGCCGTTGGATGCCCGCATCCGCTCAATGTGGTCGGCCAGCAGGCGGTTGATGTCCATCTCCCGGTGCTGGGGCTTGGCCGGCCGGGCGAACTGGAGAAAGTCCTCGATGAGCCGGTTTAAGCGGCGGATCTCGTCTTCCATGTACTCGACGAGGGTGGCTCCGCCGGCCGCTTCGGGGTCAACGTCTTTTTTCAGGAGGTCCAGGGAGCTTTTGATGATGCTCAGGGGGTTTTTGACCTCGTGGGCGATCATCAGGGAGAATTTTCCCAGCTCCGCCAGGGTCTTCTGCCGGACCATCTCCCGATTGGCGGCGTCGAGGGCCTGGCTGCTTTCGGCCAGGGAATCGAGCATGGCGTTGAAGGCCAGAGCCAGCTTCCGGGTTTCCGGGAGGGTTCCCGGCGTGACCCGGATATCCATGTCCCCGTCGGCGACCCGACGGACCGCTCCGACGAGCCGGGTCAGGGGGGCGACCAGGGACCGGGAGATGAAGAAAAAGATGACCATGGCGGCCCCCGCCGAGATCACGGACAGCAGGAGAAAGCGGGTTTTCATGGTCCGCAGGAGGGCATCGATCTCGCGGCTGCTGTAAGCGACCCGGACCGACCCGATTTGCCGGAAATCGGGCTCGCCGACACCGGGCCACTGAAAGGCGATGCTTTCGTCCCGGGAGGTTTTAAGGACCACCGGGGCCTCAATGACCGACTCCGATGGCCCCATGGCGGCGTCTCCCACGTCCGCCAGGAGATCCCCGAACCGGTCCGTGATCTTGACGCCGATCACGTCCTTTTCCGCCAGGAGATTTCCGGCCAGCCGGTTGAGCATGGTCCGCTCGTCGATCAGAATTCCGAGCTCGGCGTTGAGCGCCAGGTATCGGGCGAGAAACCGGATCCGCTCCTCGAACCGGGACTGGACAAACTGGTGGATGATGGTCACCCCGATGTACCCGAAGGCCGAGGTCGTCGCGCTGATTAGGATGACCACCGCCAGGAGGAGCCGGACGTGGATGCCGGGCCGCTTCATGGGGTGCTCTCCTCGTCATGAGCTCCGGACCCTTCGCCGGCCGTCCATCCCATCCGGTCCAAAACCCGGTCGTTTCGGATGCTTTCGAATGCCGGAACGGCCCGGCCGCATCCATCTCCGGCGAGGACCGAGCGGACCATCCGGCCGGCCTGGCGGCCGATCTCCTTGTAATCGATGACAAAGGCCAGGGCCGCGCCGGATTCGAGGAAAAACCGGTTGTATCCGATCACCGGGACGTTTTTGAGCAGCGCCTCCTTGATGACGTACTGGACGATGGATTCGGAAATGACGGTCCGGTCGGGGATCATCCAGAGGGCGTCCAGCCGGTCGAGATCCTTCCGGAGCGCCCTGGGGATGTCCGCTCTGGATGAGACGGGGAGCGGGACCACGGTCAAACCGAAATCGGCGCCGTCAATTTCGGCTTCGGCGAAGAATTCAACATTATAAGCGGGATCATAGAGGATGCCGACCCGCTGGATGCCGGGGAGATTTTCAGCCATTGCTTGCAATTGGCGCCGGACGGGGATGTTCAGCGGCACCCCGCATCCATCCGTTTCCGGCCCCCCGTCCATCAGCGCCTCCGGATTGAGGACCATGGAATAGATGATCCGGCGGCCACTTCCGCCATGGGCTTCCCACAAGAGCCGGGTTGCCTCCGGTCCGACCCCGACCAGAAGGTCCGGCGGGGACGCCCCGAAGAGCGCATCCGAACCGGAATCGTCTTTCAGGTGGACCGTCTGAATTCGAACTCCCGCTCCCGCCAGAATCTCGCTCAGCCCGTCGAGGGCTTCCAGGTAGGGGCGGATCTGGCGGGATACGGCGATTCCGACCGTGGGGATGGGTTCCGATGCCCCAAAGCAGAGTCCGCCGGCCGCCATGATGATCGCAAAGACCACCATCGCCAACGAGGTCACCGCCGGCGTTTTCAAAGTCGGATGAATCCGGCATCGGGACCCGGGATAGGCGAACTTTAGAGCCATGCCACGACGCGACCGGGTACCGGATCCCACTGGCCGCCGTCGTCATTCACCGGGCCGCCGCGGGGATGTCCCCGATTTTGTTTCTAAAGTCCTCGGTAACGACATCCACGTCATCAAGGGTCGAGATGACCCGGGGCGTGATCAAAATGATCAGCTCGGTCTTTTCCGTGGATTGCTTTTGCTTGCCGAAGAGGAACCCCACGCCGGGGAGCCCGCCAAGGCAGGGAACCCCTGAGTGCCCGTCACTGACATTCTGGCGGATCAATCCGCCGATGACGATGGTCTGACCGTGCTTGACCGTAAGCGAGGTGTCCACCGAGCGTTTGAAAAAGGATGGGAGGCTCTCGTTGCCGACATCGACGTTTTCGCTCTGCTCGCTCACCTCCTGGCTGACGTCCATGCTGACCAGGCCGAACTCGTTGATGTGGGGGGTCACCGAGAGGATCACGCCGGTGTTCCGGTACTGGATGTTGGTCTCGAGGAGCGGGTTTCCCTCGGATTGGTATTCGTACTGGGCGCTGGCTACGGGAATTTCCGTGGAGATGTCGATCTTGGCCTCTTTGTTGTCCGAGGCCAGAAGCGTTGGCGAGGAGAGGATATTGACCTTGTCCTCCTGGGCCAGCGCGGACAGGGATGCCTTCCACCGGTTGGCCTGACCAACCACATACTGGAGCCCAGCCGCCCCGATGTTGCCGCTGAGCATCGAGGTCGTTGGAGTCCCGCCGTCTCCCTTAATGTATTCCCATTCGACGCCCAGCTCAGTGGATGCGTTGAGGCTGATTTCCGCGATCATCACCTCGATGAGCACCTGACGGGGCAGGACATCCAGGCGGTTCAGGAGGTCTTCGATCATTCGGTAATCGGAGGGCGTCGCCTCGATAATCAGGGCGTTCCGGATCTCATCGGGGTTGATCCGGATGTCCCGGCGGAGGGCGCCGGTGCTCGGCTGGTCGCCTTGCCCCGCAGCCGACTCCCGGGTGGTATCGTCGTCCTTGAAAGAGAGGTTCATCTGGAAGGATGACGGCTTGCCCTCGGACTTTTGGCCCGCCGTCCCGCTTGGCTGTTGATCCGTGGACCGGCTCCGGGCCGAAACCGCCTTTTCGGAAAAAACCCGGTTCAGGATATCGGATAGCTCACCGGCCTTGCCATTTTTGACGAAATACACGTGGATATTCGGTTCGACGTCCGTCTGGGGGACGTCAAGCTGCCGGATGAGCGACTCGGCCTTGGCAAAGACCTGCTCATCCGGGCTGATGACCAGGATCATCCCCATTCGGGGGAGGGCAACGACCGATCCGACCGCTTCATCTCCGGCGGCGTAAGCCGCCAGGATTTCCGAAATGACCTCGGCGGTGGTCTCAGGATCGGCGTGTTTCAGCGGGAAAAACCGATGGCGAGCCCGCTCAAAGAGGCTGACGTCGAAGGCGTCCACGAGCTTGAGGAGCTTCTGGAGATTGGCCCGTCGGTCCACCACGATGAGGGTGTCGGCCCCTTCATGAGAGACAATGGTGCCGTTGGCCGAAACGAACGGGGTCAAGAGCTTTGCCATTTCCGGAGCGGAGATGAATTTGAGGGGGATGACCTGGATAACGGCGTCCCCGTCAACGCCCCCGCGCTGTTTCCGTGCAGGGGTTGAAGCGTCAATGGCCTGGCGGGAGGCGTCTTTCAAGCTGACAATCCGGTAGAGGTTGCCTTCCTTGATGGCGGTCAA
>CAZWGY010000429.1:1644-4215 GCA_964633575.1 uncultured Desulfobacteraceae bacterium | reverse complement strand
TACCGTTGCCGTGAAAAGGCCCGGGCGAACCGGACCAGGCTTTCCCAGTCGGTCAGGAGGTGGACCGCCCAGCCATCGGAGCTCAGGCGAACCAGGCCGGCGTGGCGCGGGCTGACCCGGTGAAGCACCATGGTTCCGCCGCCCCCGGCCCGTTCCAGCGCCTCCCCGGCGGTTTTCCATCCGTCTTTGGTGTCGAGCATGGAAAAGATGTCCCCGTCGGTGATAATCAAAATGTGGGACCGGTCCGGCGAGGGAGCGTCGGCGGCCGGATAGGTCGCTTTGAGCCGCCCGATCCCGAAGGCGTAGCCGGTGCCCAGATAGCCGGTGAGGACCTTCAGTATCTCGTGCTCATCCGCCGTGAACCCCCCCGTCTCGCTGTACCGGCCGGGCTCGCCCGAAAGCGCCGCCATCACCCGGGCCCCGGCCCTCAGGGCGGACAGGGCCATGATCGTCCCGGCGATCACGGGAAACGACACCTGGACCGCCGGGTTGGGCATCGACCCGGAGCAGTCGATCCCGAGGTAGAGGTCGTCCGGCCGCTGTTCGGGATCGCCGCCGGGTGATCTGCCGTGGACGGTCTGAACGGTGGTGACGCCGGGGATCACCATCGGGCTCCGGGTCAGGGTTCCGATCCAGTCGATGGCCCCCACCGGCGAGCCGAGGTCCCAGGGAGCCTCGCCTTCGGGGATCGGGTCGGTCGCCCGGGGCCGGCGGCGGGACGGATAGGGGATCAGGTGCGGCCGGGCCCGCTCCCGGTAATACCGGATCACCAGCTCGTTCCGGCTCAGGGTGACCCCCAGGCCCTTCATCAGCTCGGCGTACTCATCCGGGGATCGATAGTCGGACTTCCGCCCGCCGATCTTTTCCTCGCCCCCGGCCCGGGGCGCCGGGTCGGCCTCCGACTCGGGGTCATCGCCGGCCGGGGCGTCGTTGATGGTCGGGTCGAGGGCCGGGTGGACCGCGTTGTCGGTTTCGGCCGGGTCAACCTCGGCCAGCCCGTCGGGGACCACGTCGCCCTCTCCGGCCCGCTCGGCGTCCATCAGCGGCGCCAGGATCGCCTCGGCCCCCTTGCCGTCGTCGTCCTGGAGATAGCGGAGACAGAGGGCCGCGAACCGCCCGGCCCCATCCAGCCACTCCCGGGCGTAGGCCCGGACCAGCCTCGCTCCAAGCCAGGCATCCCCGGCGGTCTGGGAATCGACGGTCTCAGGCGTGAGGGTCCGGGGCGGCAGCCCCCAGAGGATCTCATAGGTTCTCATGTAGAGGGTCCAGAGCGGGTCGGCGGCGGCGTCTTTTCCGATGGCCTGATAGACCCCGGCCAGGTC
Source organism: uncultured Desulfobacteraceae bacterium (assembly GCA_964633575.1). Taxonomy (GTDB): domain Bacteria; phylum Desulfobacterota; class Desulfobacteria; order Desulfobacterales; family JAABSP01; genus CAYNGG01. Next base: position 2,893 of record CAZWGY010000429.1, on the reverse strand, counting down.
GAGCCCGGCGATCCGCTGGAGCCGGTCGTTGATCAGGAGATCGGTGTAGAGGTTGGCGATGAAACCGGCCCGGTGAGCCTGGCCGCCCAGGGCCGCCCGGGTCCGGGCCGCCAGACGGGCGTGATCCGCCAGGTCGGCCGGAGCCAGGACATGGTGGCCGATCTCGTGGGCCAGGATCGGCCGGGCAAACCGGTCTAACTTCAGGGTCCGGACCTGGACGAGGCTCACCACCACCGCGTGATCCGCCAACCGGATGGCGGCAAAGCTCCCGGTCAGCCCCTCACGCTTTTCATCGGAACGGCTCAGGCACCACCGGGGCGGGGCGAGCTGGACGAACCGGCTCCAGGCGGCCAACGCCCCCGGCCACTCCCGGCTCCAGGCCGCTTTCAGACGGGCGAGGTCCGCCGGGGCGGGAGCGGCTTTTTTAGGTTTCGGCATCGGAGACGCTTCCCCAGGCGATCAGGTGGACGTAATGGGACCGGGGGGGCCGGACGGCGAGGGTGTCGTCGGTGTCTCCAAGCTCGGCCGCCCCGGCCAGCTCCGAAAAGGTCCGGGTCGCCGACCCCCTCGCCACCCGGCCGCGCGCCGTCAGCTTGAACCGGCCGGCCGGGCGGGAATCACCGTCCACCGGCGGATCGGCGGCCCGTCTCAAGGTGGCCCCGAACCGGTCAACGTGGAGCCGCCAGGCCCCGTCCGCGTCCCGGAGATAGATCCGGTCCGCGTCCCCGACCGTCACGGTCGGCGGGGAGATGAACGGGCCGCCATACCCCGAAAACCCGCCAACGATCCCGGCCCACCGGAGCGCCTGGTCCTGCCGGTCCGGAAAAACCCCGGGATCATACCAGCGGTCCCGCCGGAGATGGGTCAGGACGGTTTCGAGATATGCCGCGTCAGACCCTTCGGGCAGTTTCAGGATCAGGGCCACGACCGGAACCGGAAGCCGGCCACAGGCATCGAGAGCCGCCCGGCGAAGATGAGCCGCTCCGCACCGCCAGGCGGCCACCGCCCCGGCATCGAGGACGGCCTCGGTGCTCTCCAGCAGGGGGGCGACCCGAGCCATGGCCTCGGTCCATCCACGCCCCCGCCGGTCTTCCGCCCCCGGCGCCTTCCGGCCCCCGTCAGTGGTCAGGTTGAAAAGCGCGTTGGCCACCGATGCGGTCACCCGCCGGGGATTCTCGGCGATCCGGGCGGGCATCCGGATGAAGAGGTCCTCCCAGGCCCGGTCGGCCGGCCCCGCCGGGGCGGGGTC
>CAZWGY010000429.1:0-1544 GCA_964633575.1 uncultured Desulfobacteraceae bacterium | reverse complement strand
TTCCACTGGAGCCAGCGGAGATAGTTGGTGTAGCGCTGATGGAGGTACTTCAAGGTCAGGATGTCGTCGAAGAGGTGAGCGTAGAGCTTCCGGCCTTCGCTCAGGGTCTTCAGGGTCCGCTCGATCCGGATCAGCCGGTCGAGCACCTCGTCCTCGGATACGCCGTCGAGCCCGGCGGCCAGCTCCGTCTCCAGCTCGCCCACCGGGTCGTCGGCATCCAGGCCGAGCCGGTCGTACTCCCGGCAGGCGGCATCGAAGAGCTGACGAATCCAACTGATGTAGTCGATCCGGAAGGCGCCGTGGGCCGGGGCCTCGAAAAACGGGGCGTCGGCGTACTGGGCGAGCTTGTCGTGGAGAACGAACGGGATGATCTGGCGGAGGTCCTCGAAGGAAACCTCCCGGTCCCCCCGGAAATAGGCCATGGCCTTGACATACACCAGACAGGTGAGGAGCGCCCGGACCGACAGGCCGTTTTTCGTCTGAAGCCCCAGGTCCCGGCTCCGGTCCTTGCCGGTCCCGGTGCTCACGAGGGTATGCCATTCCACGGCGGCGAGCTTGGCCGTGTCCTTGGTCATGTATTCGAGCTGCCGGGCCGCCTCCTCGCAATGCTCGAACTGAGCCGCGAAGAACTCGATCCGCCGGCGGAGCGCCGGGGGAAGGTGGACCGCGCGGATCTCGGCGTTCATCCGGTCGATCTCCGCCGTGGTAAAGGTGATTTCCGGCGGGACGGTGGTCTCGGGCCGGATGTCGTCTTCGATCCGGAGCAACAGCTCGTTGAGAAACCGGGTGTTGAAGTGGAGCGCCTTGACCACCACGTCGATCCGGTCCCGGAGCGCCTCGATCACCTGGTAGGTCCCGCCCCCGCCGTCATCGTTGGCGGTGAGATACCAGGCCGCCTCGGGGCACTCGTAGATATGGTCGAGAATCTCCGCGTAGTTGTCGGCCATCACCGTGAGGAGCGCCGATTGGGTCCGGGTGGGAATCCGGTTGTATTCGTCGATGATCTTTACCCGCATGGAAAGCCACTTCCGCCAGGCGATCCGGACCTCGTCCATGGTCTCGGCGTTGACCAGGGTGGCGGGGATCGGGTTGCCCAGGAGATCGGCCACCGTCATCTGGGGCTGGCCGTGCTGGATCGCCCGCCGGATGTCGGTGAGGGAATACCCCGCCAGGACCCCCATGAGGATGGCGATGGCGGTTTTCCCCCGCCCCGGCCCGCCCACCAGAAGGCAGCGGCGCCGGACCGCCAGGTTGAGGAGCGGCAAAAGGACATAGCTCGAATAGCTCTGGCCGGACGGGAGATTGACCGTGACCTTCTGGTCCCCCACCGTGAAGCGCTGGTTGGGGCCGTCGTCGTATTCGATGTCGTAAAACGGGGAGATGATCGCGTGGTTGGTGATCCAGAAATAAGCCTGGCGGAGCTTTTCGTCGAGGGCGGTGGCGTCCTCGGGACCGGTCTCCCCCGTCGAGACGGGACCCCGATAGAGATCGGCCACGTCAAAGTCCCGGTGCGCCGGCCGCCGGAGGGGATTGGTGGGAGACTC
>CAZWGY010000428.1:2908-4219 GCA_964633575.1 uncultured Desulfobacteraceae bacterium | reverse complement strand
AGATGTTGACCCGCTTAAAAGTCTCCGGGTTTAAGAACCTGGTGGACGTGGACGTGCGCTTTGGCCCCTTTACCTGCGTAGCCGGAGCCAACGGCGTCGGGAAATCGAATCTGTTCGACGCCATCCGGTTTCTCGGGGCTCTGGCCGACGACACCTTTTCCCAGGCGGCGGCCGCCGTCCGGGACCGGGGCGATCGAGCGGCCGATCTCAAGCGGCTTTTCCACCACGTCCGCGACCAGCACGATCGGGAGATGAGCTTCGACGCCGAGATGATCATCCCCCCATCCGGCACCGACGACCTGGGTCAGGAAGCAAAAGCGGCCATCACTCTGGTCCGGTACGGCCTGACTCTCCGGTACCGGGAAGCCGGCCCCCATTCGGCGGTCGGCGGCCTGGAGCTAATCCGGGAGTCCCTGGACCGGATCAATATCGGAGATGCCGGCGAGCATCTTCGGTTTACCCATAAACCGAAATGGCGGGGAACGGTGGCCACCGGCAGGCGATCCTCGCCGTTCATCTCCACGGAAACCGGAACGGACGGCGAGGTGGTCATCCACCTCCATCAGGACGGCAAGCGCGGCCGCCCCAAGCAGCTTCTCGCCCGGAACCTCCCCAAAACGGTCTTGTCGAGCGTCAATGCGCTGGAGCACCCCACCGCCCTGCTGACCCGGCGGGAGATGCAATCCTGGCGGTTGCTTCAACTGGAGCCCTCGGCTCTCCGGGAGCCCGACCGGTTTGATACCCCGCCCGGCATCCTGTCCAACGGCGCCCATCTCCCGGCCACGCTCTACTATCTGGCCCGGTCCGCTTCGAGTGGCGGGAATGACGGGGAACGGGGACCCTCGTGGGGCTACGAGCAGGTGGCCAGCCGCCTCTCCGACCTCATCGACGACGTTGACGCGGTTTATATCGACAAAGACGACCGACGGGAGCTTTTGACCCTGATGGCCAGGGACCTGGACGGCACGGCCCACCCGGCCAAAGCGCTGTCGGACGGCACCCTGCGGTTTCTGGCCTTGAGCGTCCTGGCGTTAGACGACCGCGCCACCGGACTGATCTGCCTGGAAGAGCCCGAAAATGGAATTCATCCGCGGCGGATTTCGTCGATGATCCAGCTTCTTGAGGACATCGCCGTTGATCCCAACGAGCCGATGGGACCGGACAACCTCCTTCGGCAGGTTATCGTCAACACCCATTCCCCACGGGTTGTCCAGCAGGTGGACGCCGACAGCCTGCTGGTGGCCGAGCTTCGGGAAATGGTCCGGGATGACCTTCGATTCAAGCGGCTGGCCTTCGGCTGGCTGAAGGATA
>CAZWGY010000428.1:0-2808 GCA_964633575.1 uncultured Desulfobacteraceae bacterium | reverse complement strand
CCGCTCCGTGCCCTGACCGCCTTTAATGCCTTTGAAAACGACTTGAAGACCACAATCCCGCATAAGAACCGGATCACGACATGATTTCACCATTCTCCGCGTCTTCAAAGAACCCCGACACCGGCCCGGTATCCGTCTGGACCCATCTTCTCGCCGCCCTCCAGTTCATCACGGTCATCCCCATCCGCCGGTCAGTGCCCTTTGTCCCGTCGCGGATGATTCCGATGTTTCCCGTGGTGGGTCTGATCCTGGGAGCCGGGCTGGTAGCCGTGGACGGGGTGGCCTCGCTGCTCTGGTCCCGGCCGGTCGCCTCGCTCCTGGACGTGGTCTTTCTGGTCACGGTCACCGGCGGGTTTCACCTCGACGGCCTGGGAGACACCGCCGACGGGCTCTACGGCCACCGGTCCCGTGAGGCGGCCCTGGCCATCATGAAGGACAGCCGGGTGGGCGCCATGGGCCTTCTGGCCATGGTCTGCGGTTTGGGAATCAAATGGGCGGGGATCGCCGGGCTCGACGCTCACCGGACCCTGATGCTCTTCATCATACCGGCCTACAGCCGGGGGGCGATGCTCTTCGGGTTCCGGTATCTCCCTTACGGCCGGCCCGAGGGCGGCACCGGCCACGCCTTTTTTGACGACCCATTGCCCCCGTCGGGGCTGGTCTGGCTCCTGCCGGCGGTTCTCCTGTCGCTGTTGGCCGGACCGGCCGCCATCATCGTCAACCTCGCCTTTGCCGGGCTGGTGATCGCCGTTTTGACCGCTTACGCCCGGCGGATCGGCTGTATCACCGGCGATATGCTCGGAGCCCAGTGCGAGATCACCGAGGCCGGTCTCTTCCTTATGGTCACCGCCGGAGGGCTGGCATGATCCGGGGACACGGCGGCAACATCCATCAACTGGCCCGGGAGCACGGCTGCCGTCCCGAGGCGATCATCGACATGAGCAGCAACGTCAACCCGCTGGGGCCTCCGCCGGGGCTTATCGACTTTATGACGGACCGCCTGGCGACCATCACCGCCCTGCCGCCGGTGGACGCCGCCGGGATCGTTGAAGCCTTTTCCAACCGCCACGGACTCGACCCCACCCGGGTCATCGCCGGCAACGGAACCACTCAGCTTATCTACTCCATCCCGACGGCGTTCAAGACCCGCCGGGCCCTGATCCTCGGCCCCACTTACGCGGACTATGCCGACGCCTGCGCCATGCACGGGGTCCCCTACCGCTACCACCTCACCACCGACGCCAACGGGTTCGTCCCCGACCTGGATGCCCTCGACCGGGACCTGGCGGGCGCCGACACGGCCTTTATCTGCAACCCGAACAACCCCACCGGAACCCTGATCCCCGGCCGGGAGCTGGCGTCCTTCTGCCGGGCTCACCCGGAAGTCCGGTTCGTGGTGGACGAGTCTTATCTCCCCTTCGTGGCGGACGGCGAAGCGGAGAGCCTCATGACGCAAGGCCCGGATAACGTGTCGGTTCTCCACTCGATGTCGAAGATCTTTCGGGTGCCGGGGCTCCGGATCGGGTTTTTCATCGGTTCGGATGGGCCGGCCAGGGCGGTCAGGGGCTATGCTCTCCCCTGGAGCGTCAACGCTCTGGCCCAGGAAGCCGTTGACTACCTGATGACCGCTCCGGTTACCGACCCGTTTATCCGGGACTCCCGGGCGTTTCTGTCGGCTCAGCGTGAGGCCCTGACCGCCGCTCTGACCGCCATCCCCGGCATCCGCCCCTTTCCCGGCCGGACCTCGTTTATCCTGGCGAGGCTCGACGGGAAAATCAACGGCCCGGGCCTTCGCCAAGCCCTGGGCCGGGAGCGCATCCTGATCCGCTGCTGTGAAAACTTCGTGGGGCTGTCCGACCGCTATGTCAGATTTTCATTGAAAACCGAGGATGTAAACCGTACCCTGATCGAGTCTATCCGGCGCCATCTCGCCCCGAGCCCGCCCGCCGAGCGGGCCAACGTAGCCGATAACCCGGAGTCAGCATGAAAAAAACGAATCCCCCCGCACTCTTGCGCTTCTGCATCGCCATTTTGGAAAGTTTAAAAGATTCAGGCGGCTCCGCCACCCCGTCGGAGGTGATCGACCTGGTGGTGGACAAGCTGAACATCCCGGAGCGGGAGGTGGAAAAGAAGTCGAAGGCCGGGTACTCCTATATCAAGCACCAGATCTACTGGGCCCGGTTCCGGCTCCTCAAGCTGGGGTACGTGGATTTCTCGCGGAAGGGGGTCTGGAGCCTCACCGAAAAGGGACTCAAGGCCACCCTCGACGAAAACGACGCCGAGAAAGTGGAAGACATCGACCACAAGACGGAGCTCCTCGGCATCTTAAAGGCTCTCCCGCCCAACGGGTTCGACCGGATCTGCCAGCGGCTGCTCCGGGAAGCGGGGTTTCAACAGGTGGTGGTCAGCCGGAAAAGCGCGGACGGCGACATCGCGGGCCACGGCATCCTCCAGGTCAACCCCTTTGTCAGCTTCTACGTCCTCTTCGAATGCAAACGCGGCGACGGCTCCATTACCCTCTCCCACATCCGCGATTTCCGGGGTACCATGATGGGCCGGGCCGACAAGGGGATCATCATCACCACCGGCTCCTTCACCACCGAGGCCCGCAACGAGGCCCGGCGGTTCGGGGTTCCGCCCATCGAGATCATCGACGGCGAAAAGCTCGTGGAAATTTTCGAGCAACTCGAGCTGGGCCTCAAGGCCAAACAAATCTACCTCGTCGATCAAAAATTTTTCGAGGATTTCCGGCAATAAACCCTCATGACCGGGGCGGGCACCACGATCACCCCCGTGCATGAAAATGGA
>CAZWGY010000427.1:0-4228 GCA_964633575.1 uncultured Desulfobacteraceae bacterium | reverse complement strand
AAAACCTCGGAGGTCTCAGGCAACCCCCAGTCCTCAGCCCTCGACCATCAATCTAAAATCTAAAATCCAAATCCGTTTTGCAAAACTCACGGATTATGATATTGACGGATCGGCTGTACCGCCGATGACGGCCTGATGTCGGCGATCCGGTCATTGCCGGATCATCCAGAAGATCCGGCCTGTCTGAGCGAATGCCCGTGGGGCGGGAGGAAGGAGAGATGATGCAAACGTTGAAGCTTCACATTTACAAGCCCGGCAAGTCCGATCCGGAGACCAAGATCGGCATCCCCTTGTCCGTGCTGCACATATCGGAAAAGCTTATTCCCAAACGGGTCAAGGAGTCCCTGGAAAAGGAGGGGATCGACCTCCAGGAACTCAGCGGCCTCTTTGCCAAGCAGGGGCCCAAGGGAAAGCTCATCGAGGTGGAAAACGCCACCGAGCGCCTGGTCATTATCGTGGAATAGGGAAAGAGATGGACATGTCAGACGAGATAACACAGCGGCCCGACGCCGGCGAAGGGAAGACCTTTGCCGAGCTGGTGGATGCCTACGACGCGGGGATGGGCGACGACGTCCAGGTCGGCGACAAGATCGAGGGGGAGATCATCTCCATCGGGATGGATACGGTGTTCGTCAACACCGGGTCGAAGATAGACGGCTCGGTGGACCGCGAGGAGCTCCTGGACGAGTCCGGCGAGCTTCCCTACGCAGTGGGAGACATCCTGACACTTTACGTGGTGTCGCTGGACGAAAACGAGATGATCCTGTCCCGGGCCATCTCCGGAATCGGCGGGCTCAACCTGCTCCAGGATGCTCACGCCGAGGGAATCCCGGTGGAGGGAAAGGTCATGGAGACCTGCAAGGGCGGGTTCCACGTGGAGGTGATGCGTCGGCGGGCCTTCTGTCCCATCAGCCAGATCGACACCCGATACGTGGAAACCCCCGAGGATTACGTGGGACGGGAATTCCGGTTCCTCGTCTCCCGGTTCGAGGAAAACGGCCGGAACATCGTCGTCTCCCGCCGGGAGCTTCTCATGCGGGAGCAAGAGGCCGCCCGCCAGAGCTTTCTGGAAACGGTCAATGTCGGCGACATCCTGGAAGGCCGGGTCATCAGCATCATGCCTTACGGGGTCTTCGTGGAGCTCTCTCCCGGCGTCGAGGGGATGGTCCACGTTTCGGAAATGGGCTGGTCCCGGATCGAATCCCCGGCCGACGCCGTCGCCGTCGATGACCCGGTGACCGTCCGGTTGATGGGGATCGATGCGGGAAAAAAGCCGGGCGAGGTCAAGATCTCCCTGTCGATGAAGGCGGTGACCGGCGATCCCTGGGAGCGGATTCACGAAAGCTTTTCCGCCGGCGACAAGGTCCGGGGAAAGGTCACCCGCTGCGCCGACTTCGGGGCCTTCGTCGAAATCGCTCCCGGAATCGAGGGCCTGGTCCACATCAGCGAAATGAGCTATGCCCGGCGGGTCCTCAAGCCCGCCGACGAGGTCTCCCCCGGTGAAGACGTGGACGTCCTCATCAAGGAGATCGACACCGAACGGAAGCGGGTTTCCCTGAGCATCCGGGACGCCGTCGGCGATCCCTGGATCGGAGTCGCCGACCGGTACACCCCCGGTCAGACGGTGGAAGGAACGGTGGAAAAGGTCGAGCGGTTCGGGATCTTCGTGACCATCGAGCCCGGCGTCACCGGCCTGATGCCCCGGTCAAAGATCAGCCGGTCGGCCAATGCCAGGGCTTTCGACCGGCTCCAGCCGGGGGACCCGATTCCGGCGTCCGTGGCTGAAATCCACCCGAACGACCGAAAGATCACCCTGGCCCCGGCCGATGCCCGGGACACCGACGACTGGCGGGACTACGCCCGGAAAGAGCGACCCCAGGGGGGCGGCGGAGGACTCGGCGACCTGGGTGAAAAGCTTCAGCAGGCCCTTAGGAAAAAGGGCGGCTGATTCCCATCATCGCCGCATGAGTGCCCGGCGCGGCGGAAGGGGGCAGGCGGGCGCGGTCCGGCCATCCCCTGGCGCGCCGCCGTCGGCCCCGTTGCCCACCGCCGCCATCAGCTCTCCCGTAAGCCGGGTCAGGGACCGGACCTCGGCATCAAGGGATTCCGCCACCGCGGCGGTTTCCTCAGCCCCCGAAGCGGTCTGTTGGGTGATCCGGTCGATCTCCGCCACCGCCCCGCTGACCCCATCGACCCTCCGTCTGAGGTCCTGGGAGACGGTGTAAACCGCCGTCATCCGCTCGGTCAGTTCCTCGGCGGCGTCCCGGACCGACCCGCAGGCGCTTCGGGTCCGGTCCACCTGTTTTGCCCCCCAATGAACCTTCCGGGTGGTCTCGTCGATCCGCTCGGCGGTGGTCCCGGCCGCGTCGGCCGCCCGGGCCGCCAGTTTTCGGACCTCCGACGCCACCACCGCGAACCCCGCCCCCGCTTCCCCGGCCCGAGCCGCTTCCACCGCCGCATTGAGCGCGAGGAGATTCGTCTGAAAGGCGATGTCGTCGATGGTGCCGATGACCCGGGCGGCGGCCGTCGCGGCGGTCACGATCTCCTCGATGGCCGCCGACAGCCCGTCGATGGCGGTCCCCGCCCGAGCCACCTCATCTGACAGCGTCGCCACCGTCCCCTTTGCCGCCTCGGCCTCCGTCGTGTTTTGCCCGGTCAGCGTCGTCATCTCGTTCAGGCTCGAAGCCGACTGAGACAGGGCCGCCGCCTGGTCCGCGGCTCCCCTGGACAGCGATTGACTGGCCTCCCGCATCTGAGCCGACGCCGCCGAAACATGCCCCGCGCTCTCCGCCAGCCCTCCGGCCACGCCGCAAATCGGACGGATCACCGTTCTGCCGATCCCGGCAAAAAGGGCGACGAACAGGAGCAGGTCGAGGACGGCCACGGTGGCGACGATCCGGACGAGCTGGCCCTTGAGGGTCCCCGCCATGAACCGGGTGGTGAAATGAACCGAGACCGTCCCCAGCTCCTCGCCGCTCATCTCGAGATCCGTCGTCCGGACCACCGTTGTTTCGCCTTCGGGGACCGCCGTTGCCCGGGTCGGCTCCCAGTCCTCGCCCCGAACCATGGCGTGGGTGATCGCCTCGCCATCGGCGCCCCGGATGCCGATGGCGAAAATCCGCCGGTCGAGCATCTCCGATGCCAGAGTCTCGTAAACCTGGACCTCGTCGAAGTTCCAGAGGGGATCGGCCAGGCTCCGGGCCAAACGCTGAGCGGTGATATCGGCGTCGGTGATCAGCTCGGCCCGCAGCTCGCCCCGGCTTTCAAGGATCTGCCAGGCGCCGTAAAGCGCCAGGGTCCCGGTGGTCATCACCAGGATCATCAGGCTGAGCTGAAGCCGGATGCTCCGGCGTGACGAGCCTTTCATCGGGCATACCGCCCCATGATCCGGTCGTAGGTCCCGTCGGCCTTCATCTCCGCCAGAGCCGTCCGGCACCGTTCCACCGTCGCGTCCGGGGTGCCCAGGCTGAAGGCCATGTACATCCCCGTGGAGAGGTCCTCGATAAAAAGCGTCTTTTCCACCTGATCCATGGAAGCCTTCCGGCCGCCGGCCGCTTCCCGTCGAATGTGGTCGGCCAGGGTCAGCTCGTCCACGCAGATCAGGTCCACCCGGCCGCCCAGGAGCATACGGACGTTTAAGACATAGGAATTGCTGATGTCCAGGGCATCCGAGAGCCCCTGACGCTCGAGATACTGAGTGGTGTAGTCGTCCCGGACCGCGCCGATCCGATACTTTCCGGCGTCCGCCACCGTCTCGACGGCGATGTCATCCCGATGGGCGAGCTTATAAAAATAGATGTTGACCGGGGCGATGACGCCCACCCACTTGAACCGGTTTTCCCGGTCCGGGTTCCGGCCGATGGAGTAGATCAGGGTGTCCGGCTGCCTCAGAGCGATCTCATAAGCCCGCTTCCAGGGATAGACCCGAAAGTCGGCATGAATATCGGCCCGCCGGAACACCTCTTTGACGATTTCGGTGGAAAATCCGGTGACCTCGCCGTTTTCGGTGTAATTGAAGGGCGGCATCTCCTCGGTGACCGCGGTGACGTTTCCAGCGGCCGCCGGGACGGCGGCAATAAGCAGGGACAGGAAGAGGACGATGGTCAAACGCATGGCTTCACCTCCATTGGCTGTTCCGGCGGAGCCCGCCGGGGGCGATGGGGATATCCGGGCCGCGGTCGCAAGTCGCGGCGAGGGTCGGACAATCGGCGGTTGTCGAGCCCGGCGG
>CAZWGY010000426.1:0-4235 GCA_964633575.1 uncultured Desulfobacteraceae bacterium | reverse complement strand
GATGTCAGCGACAATCTGAGCGAGCTGGTCGGGTATGACCGCGCCGATCTGATCAGCGGCGAAGTCGCCTATATGGACATGGTCGATGAAGCGGACCGAACCCGGGTGACGGCCACCATCGAGTTGGCGGTCGAAGCTGGAGCGGATACGGTCGAGCACGAGGACTACCGCCTGGTCCGACCCGATGGGTCCACCGCCTGGGTCAGCGACACTACCCGCCTGATCCGCGACGACGATGACAACGTGATCGGGCTGGTGACCTACCTCACCGACATCACCGATCGCAAGGCGGCCGAGGCGGACCTCAAGCGGCGCGAGGAGCGGTTCCAGCACGCCATCGAAGGGAGCCGGACCGGTGTCTGGGACTGGGACGCGGGGACGAATCGGGCTTACTTTTCACCCACCTGGAAGGAGATGCTCGGCTATGCTCCGGATGAGGTCGGGGACGGGATAGAGGAGTGGGACGGCAGGATTCACCCCGAGGACCGGGATGCGGTTTACGAGGACCTCAACCGGCACCTGAGCGGCGAGGCGCCCTTTTACGAGAACGTCCATCGGCTCCGGTGCAAGGATGGAAGCTACAAGTTCATTCTCGACCGGGGCCGGGTGATCGAACGTGGCGAGGACGGCGGCCCCCTCCGGGTGGTCGGGACCCACACCGACATGACGGCCTACAAGGCCATCGAGGAGCGGCTGGCCGAAGCCGAGCTCCGGTACCGGACCCTCTTTGACGAGTCGCCTGACGGGCTTACGATCATCGACACGGAGACCGCCCTCCCGGTGGAATTCAATGATCTGGCCCATCAGCAGCTCGGCTACTCCCGGGAGGAATTTTTCGGGATGCGGATCTCGGATTACGAGGCCCGGGAGACCCCCGAGGAGACGGCCCGCCATATCGAACAGGTGGTCAGCAATGGCCGGGACGATTTCGAGACCGTCCACAGGCGGAAAGACGGTTCCCTGATTGACGTCTATGTGACCGTCAAAAGGATCATCCTGTCCGGCCGGACCATGTTCTATGCGACGTTCCGGGATATCTCGGAGCAGGTCCGGCAGCGCCAGGCGCTGCGGGAGAGCGAAGTGCGGTTCCGGCAGCTTGCCGAGAACATCGATGATGTGTTCTGGCTCCGGGATGACCGTAGGATGCTCTACGTCAGCCCGGCCTACGAGACGATCTGGGGTCGGTCAAGGCGGAGTCTCTATGACGACCCGTCATCCTTTATCGAGACCGTTCACCCGGACGACCGGGAGGCGGTCCGCGGCGCCTTTTTAAACACCCCCTCGGACTTCGACATGGAGTACCGGATCATCCGGCCCGACGGCGAGGTCCGGTGGGTTTGGGCCCGGAGCTACGACGTGGCCGACACGGGCCACGAAGGCCGGCGCCGGGCCGGGATTGCCCGGGACATCTCCGACCGGAAGGCCGCCGAGGAAGCGCTCCACGCCTATTCTCAGCGGCTGGCCCTGGCTTCCCGGTCGGGAGGCATCGGGGTCTGGGAATGGAACATCCGCACGAACAGTCTGGTCTGGGACGAGCGGATGCGCCGGCTCTACGGAGTGGAATCCCACCGCCTGACCGGGACTGTTGAGGACTGGCGCCAACGACTTCATCCCGAGGACTTGCCCCGGGTGGAATCCAGTCTCCAGTCGTCCACCTGGTCCAACAACCCTTGGGACGAGGAATTCCGGATCGTCCGGCCGGACGGGGCGGTCCGCACGGTCCGGGCCGCGGCTCTGACCCAACACGATGTAGAAGGGCGCCCTGAGCGGGTGATCGGGGTCAACTGGGATGTGACGGCTCGGAAGGCGGCCGAGTCCGCGTTGGAACGGAAGGGCGAGCTGCTGGCCGTGATCGCCCGGGCCGCTACTGATCTGCTGGTCAACCCGGACTTTGTTCGGGTGATCCACCAGGTCCTGCCGGCCATTGGCGAGGCGGTATCGGCGGACCGGGTTTACTTGTTCGAGAATGGAGTTGACGAGTCGGGCAGGGGCTTCACCAGCCAACGGTTCGAGTGGACATCCGATTCCGGGACGCCTCAGATCGACAACCCGAATCTCCATGAAGTCCCCCTGGACACCCTCACGGAATTCGTCGAGGCCATCGAAGATCATGGACATTTCGCGGCGATCGTTCGGGAGCTGGTGGCCGGAGATTTAAAATCGATGCTGGAGAATCAGGATATCCGGTCGATCCTCATCGTGCCTGTCTGGGTCCGGGACCAGTTCTGGGGATTCGTGGGGTTTGACGATTGCGGCGACGAGCGGCACTGGTCCGAGGACGAATACCTGATCATCCAGTCCTTTGCCGCGAGCATCGGGGCGGCGGTCCACCGGAGCCGGATCGAAGGGGACCTGGCCGAAAACGAGCGGCGGTATCGGGGCCTTGTGGAATCCCAGCAGGACCTGGTGATAAGGGTTGATCCGGCGGGCCGGTTCACCTACGTCAACGATGCCTACTGCCGGCGGTTCGGCCGTCGCCGTGAGGAGCTGATCGGACACTCCTTTACGCCCCTGGTCCATGACGATGACATCCAGCCGACCCTGGATGCCATGAAGGCCCTGGAGTCGCCGCCGTACCGGGCCTATATCGAGCAGCGGGCCATGACCGAGGACGGCTGGCGATGGCTGGCCTGGGAGGATTACGCCATCCGGGACGACAGCGGCGAGACCGTGGAGATCCAGGGAGTGGGCCGGGACATCACGCCGCTCAAGGAGACCGAGGAGAAGCTGAAATCGGCCCTGGCCGAAGCCGAGGCGGCCCGGCAGCGCGCCGAGGCGGCCAACCGGGCCAAAAGCGACTTTCTGGCCACCATGAGCCATGAGATCCGAACGCCCATGAACGCCATTCTCGGATTCACGGAGATTCTTCGGGAGTGGCTCTCCGACCAGCCGGAAAAGCAGAAGCTGGTCAAGAACGTCCACGGCTCGGGAGAGTCTCTTTTGGCGCTGATCAACGATATTCTGGACCTGTCCAAGATCGAGGCGGGCAAGATGGAGGTCAACGAGATCCCGGTGGACCTCCGGGACCCCATCGCGGAGATCGTCGATATCTTCTCCCTTCAGGTCCGGGAAAAGGGGCTCGCCCTGACGATCGACATTCCCGAAGATTTCCCCGGCGCCATCCGGTTCGACGCGGTCCGGCTCCGCCAGATCCTCTTCAACCTGGTGGGCAACGCGGTAAAATTTACGCCTGAAGGCGAGATCGCCATCCGGACCCGCTACCAGCCCACCGGCCCGGACAGGATAAACCTCACCATCGCCGTGTCGGACACCGGCATCGGGATCGATTCCAGGGAGGCGGCGCTGCTCTTCGAGCCCTTCCGGCAGGTCGGAGACAAGATGATGCCCGGCCAGGGGACCGGTCTGGGCCTTGCCATCTCCCGCCGGCTCACCGAACTCATGGGCGGTGAGATCTCCCTGGCCGGCGAGCTGGGGCGGGGCTCGACCTTTACGCTCCACTTTCCGGCGGTAACCTTCGAGCCCGAGCCCACGGTCCGCCGGTCGGCATCGGAGCCCCCTGAAGAACCGCTCCCCACGCCCGCCGACTACGCTCCGGCCACCATCCTGGTGGTGGACGACATGGCGGACAACCGGGTCCTGATCAAAAAGTACCTCGAGCCCTACCCTTTCCGGGTTATCGAGGCCGCAAACGGCCAGGAGTGCCTTGACCTCGCCCGCCAGGACTCGCCGGACCTCATCCTGCTGGACCTCCGGATGCCGGTGATGAACGGCCACGAGGCCCTCGTCCACCTGAAAGCGGACGGGGACCTGGCCGGCATTCCGGTGGTGGCGCTCACCGCCTCGGCCATGAAGGAAACCCGGGACCAGATGCGGCGGAAAAGCGATGGCTTTTTAAGCAAACCACTTCGGAAACAGGCATTGCTGAAAACCCTGGCCGAGTTTTTGCCTCACCAGACGGGGGCGCCGGTGAGCAACGAGGAAAGCGACGATCCCGGCGAATCCGCCGAAGGACTTCTGCCGCCGTCCCTGACGGATTCTCGGAAAGCGGCCCTGCGCAAAATCCTCGCCGGGGAGATAGCTCCCTTGCTCAAGCGGTTGGTCACGGACATTGACTTCACCCGGCTTTCGGAGCTGGCCGATCTCCTCGCCGGCCTGGGCGACACCCACGACATACCCGCCTGGACCCGGATCGCGGGAGAAATCCGCGCGGACGCCGAGGTCTTCGACATCGAGAGTCTCGATCGCCGGATTGCCGAGATGTGGGAGGTGGTCAG
>CAZWGY010000425.1:0-4263 GCA_964633575.1 uncultured Desulfobacteraceae bacterium | reverse complement strand
CGGAGGTCTCACCATGTACGGGCAACCCCCGTGGTTGCCAATAACGGGCGGCCGCGAGGGCCGCCCCTACGGCTCCATCGCGCCGGTCGAAAGCGACTGAACGCGCCACTCCAAGAAAGGCAGGCATCATGAGAAAACCATTGTTCTGGACCGGATTGATCATCTGCTGGCTCACCCTTTCCGTCGTCAACGCTCAGACCCAGATCCCGGCCGGACCGGTGTCCGGGACCTGGACGGCGAACATGTCCCCGATCCTCGTGGCGGGGGATATCGAGATCGACTCGGGTGAAACCCTGACCATCGAGCCGGGCGTGGTGGTCCAATTCACCGACTTCACCGGCCTGTCGGTCCGGGGGACCCTGAACGCCCTCGGCACCGAAGACGCCCGGATTATCCTGACCTCGGCGGCGGACTCGCCCGGATATGGCGACTGGACCGGGCTGACCTTTCATTCTGACGGCGGCCTGAGCGAGCTGGCCTTTGTCACCCTGGAATTCGCCATGACCGGGGTCTTCATCGACGAGGCCGAAGTCCGGATCACCGACGGGATCATCCGGAACAACGCCTCCAACGGGGTCGAGGTCCGAGCGGAGGCGGTGGGCTGCGAGGGTGGCCGGGCCGAGGTGACCCTCATGGGGACGACCCTGGCCCACAACCTCGGCTATGGGGTCTATTTCCACGCCAGCGGCGACCCCCACAACGGCTGCAACGAGCCGAAGATCGCCTGGGCCGAGGGCCTTGTCGAGGATTGCGACATCTTCGGCAACCAGAACGGCGTGGGGGTCTTCGCTTATGAAGGATACAACGCTTACGGGGCCGCCCAGCCCGAGATCATCGGAAACCGGATCGAGGCCAACGACACTCACGGGATCTACCTCGGCGGGGACAACCCCGTTCCCGCCCGGATGAAGGACAACGAGATCGCCGGCAACGGCGTCTCCGGAGTCCACTGCATCGGGACCACTTACGTCCCGTCGATGGTCCCGACCCTCATCCGCAACCGGATCGTCGGCAATGGGGTTCAGGGGATCTTCAACAAATCGCCGCGGACCGTCATCGAGTCCAACGAGATCCGGGAAAACGCGGAATACGGGGTCCGGGTCACCAACCTCGGCAGCTTCCGGTTCAACGGGACCTTCGACAACGGGGACTATGACTTCTACAATGCCGGGGCCGTCGATCTCTACGTCCCGGAAAACTACTGGGGCACCAATGATTCCGAGGTGATCGCCGACCGAATCTACGACCGGGAAGACGATCCCGGGCGGGGATGGGTCCATTTCGAGCCGTTCACGCCGGTTTTCGACGTCACCCCGCCCCAGGTCATCAAAACCTACCCGGACCTTGACGCGGAGGGGGTGGCGACGGGGGCCTTTGTCCGGGTGGTCTTCAACGAGCCCCTTGACCCTGATACGGTCCATGCCGGTTCGGTTTTATTGGTCAATGGCGAAACCGGTGAGGAGATCCCCCGTGAGGTCGTTTACACCGAAGCGACCATCTGGGTCATCCCGACGTCCCCACTCGATTTCTCCACAACCTACTGGATATTTTTAGACTCCTCGATTCAGGACCGGTGGTTTGACGCCAACAGCCTGCCCGCTCCTCTCGACGGAGCCTTCACCACTCAGGATGACTGTGGCGCCCGGTGCCCGGGCCGGATCGCCGAGTGGCGGCCTGTGGACAACCCCGCCTCGGGCCTGGCCTTTGACGGGGAAAAACTCGTCTATGCGGCCCGGATAACCGATTCCGGGACGTCCCGGATTTATCGGACCGACGACGCCGGAGTGGTTTTCGAGGAAATCGATCCCCCGGCCGAAATCGTCGGGGGCCTTGCCTTCGGCTACGACGATCGCCTCTATTGTGAGGCCCCGGCCGAGGGCCGGATTTACAGGCTCGGGATCGACGGCGAGGTCCTGGATGCCGTGGACAGCCCGGGCGGCGATCCGGTCGGGCTGGCCGCTGACGGCAACAACCTCTGGTTAGCCGACGGCGATTCCCGACGGATTTTTCGGGTTAGCCAGTGGGACAGCAACAAAATCTTCGACCTGCCCCATCGCCCGGCCGACCTGGCCTCTGACGGCCAGACCGTCTGGATTCTCACCGAGGATCGGATTTGCCAGATGGACCCCTTGGGCAACATCATCCGGTCGGTGGATGCCCCGGCGGGCGCGTCCGGCCTGACCTTTGACGGGGCCTATCTCCGGGTGACCTATAACGACGGCCAGGCCAAGCTGGGCAAGATGACCATTCCGCTGGACGACAATCAACGGCCCGAGATTCCCGCCGTGATTCCGCCGGACGACGGGGAGGGCGTGCTTTTGGGCGCCGGGATCACCGTGGTCTTTGACGAGGCCACCGACATGGACCGGCGAACCATCAACCAGGATTCGGTCTTCCTCCAGGGTCCGGGGGAGAACCCCCTGGCCATCACCTACTCGGACAAGCGAGCCCGGTTCGTGCCCGCGTCCCGGCTGGCGCCGGACACGGTTTACTCTCTGTTGATGACCGGCGAGGTCAGCGATCTGAGCGGCAACCCCATCGTCGGGTGGGGCGGCGACCTCTGGTCCGGTGGCGACTCCGACTATCTCGAAACCTCGTTTCGGACGGTGGAAACCTGCGCGGCCCCCTGCCCGGGCGAGGTCATCGACGAATGGGAGGCACCTTCCGGCGACCCGTCCGGACTGGCCGTCGATGGGACGACAATCTGGGTCCTCGGCCGGGACACCGGCATGATCCAGGGGATGAGTCCGTCGGGCGAGCTTGCCGATGCCCTTCCGGCACCGGCCTCGGGCGGGGCCGGCCTGGCCTTTGACGGGACGAATCTCCATCTGGTCGCGGCCGGCTCCGAGCCCGGCGATTCCCCGAAGCTCATCACGTTCGACCGGGCCGGAACCGTCGTGGCGGAATGGCCCCTGCCCATCCACTTCGGGCCGCCCACCGGGCTGGCCTTTGACGGGACCCATCTCCATGTCGGCCGGGATGATTATTCGATCTACCGGTTCGACCCGGCGGGCGGGGTGATCGATTCCCTGCCGACCCCGGCCCCGGTGTCCGGCCTGGCCTCGGGCGACGGATTGCTCTGGATGGCATCGGCGGAGACCGCAACCATTTACGGGCTGGACGGCGCGGGGAACGTGGTTGAGTCCTTCCCGGCACCGGGACCGGCGCCTCAGGGGCTGGCGATCGACGGAGACCATCTCCTGGTGAGCGACACCGCCACCGACCGGATTTATAGGGTGGCGACCCGCCACGTCCCGCCGGTCGTCCCGGGAGACATCGACGGGGACCGGGCGGTCACCCTCAAGGATGCGGTCATCGCGCTGAGGGTCTCGGCGGGGCTGGACCCCGGAGCGTCCATCGATCTTGATGCCGAAGTGGGCGGTGACGGCGCGGTCGGAATTGCCGAGGCGGCCTTTGCCCTGCGGAAGGTGGCCGGACCGACCATCGTCGGCGGGGTGGTCTTCGGGGATTTCGGGGTAACCGAGACAACCTACCCGGCCGACTCGGACTGGACTACGACCGTGGCGGGGATATTCGGGGCGGGCTACCGGGTGGCGGACTGGACCGACCTCGAGGCCTTCCACGCCGGCGGCGGGGATCCGTCCGCGCTATTCGACGGGCTGGGGCTGGTCGATTACGGCGCCAGCGCCTTTGTCACCCGGGACGGGGAGGCGTCATACGACATGACCCGGTTTTATTTCGCGGTCCGCCACGACCATGACAAGCCGGGTACCTTCCTGGCCCACGACGAGATCGACAATCATCTGATCACCCTCGGGTCCTGGGATTCGGCCCGGCGGATTCTGGTGGTCCGAGAAGGCTTCTAAGGGGAAGATCATTTAGACGGTCGTCCGGGGCGTTCGTTTGCGCCCCGGTGACCGTTAGCCGTCTTTCCTTTTTTGTGTTCATTTTCCGCATTCAGCAAATAGATGTATTCTTTCGGGCACCCTTCACGAGCCGATAAAGACCTCCGAGGTTTCCAAAAAATATGGAAACCTCGGAGGTCTTTTTTCTTCCGATCGCTGTAATCCATGCCGGGCCTCTTGAAAAAATCCGAGACGCCGGTGCTCCAACAATGCAGAGCCGCGACCGTGAGGGAGCGTCTCGGTGAACCGATCGAACGTCGTAAATTCGCTCCCTGACGGTCGCGGCTCTGAGTAGTCAAAAAACCATTTTGGCCTTGGTCATCATTTCAGCCACACGGCGGCCAGACCTAACCCCCCTAGCCCCCCTTCCCTAAAGGGAAGGGGGGAATGATCATGC
>CAZWGY010000424.1:2973-4297 GCA_964633575.1 uncultured Desulfobacteraceae bacterium | reverse complement strand
TGTAGGTTTATGATTTTTTGGATATAATGATCTTTTGGGCCCGAGTGAAGGGGGGCAATTGGTTTGTCAGTAGTGGGTACTTGAGAATGGTGGGGGGGAAGAGAAAGAAATGTGAGTGTTTTGGCGTGGTTTTGTGCGGTAGCGGTGGGTGGTGGGCGTGGGGCGTTTGATTTGTCACAAACCCAGATGAGCGCTTCCGTGGCCAATTGGTTTGTCACTGGGGCCATTTTTAAACGGTCCTTTAAAAAACCGTTCAATGGTGTTTAAATGCCGTTTAACGCTACGATTTCTCCATCTCCGTTGAACACGAACTCTTTCGACTCGACCACCTTACCACCGAAGCTGTTGGCGGCCCGGTATTTCACCAGGACAGTATAGCCGTCGCGGAATTCGCGGACCTTGCCCCAGGTGATCACTTCCAGGCTGTCGGGGTCCTTCAGGTTATCCTCAAACCATTGTTTTACCTGACTTACCGATCCATCCCAGGGTGAGTTGTAAACCGGTGCGGTGGGCGTTTCATCCTTGGGTTTATAAGGTTCGTAGCTGTCTTCCATCAGATAGGAGCCGATCATGATGACCCCGATCAGGACCGCAAAGAACGCCACCACGCCGCCAGCTACCTTGCCCATTACCCTCAAAATCCGTCTGACCATTTAAAGCCCCCTTTCAAAACGTTCAAGGTCCATTTAACCAATAGCTTACAAGCGACCCAAAACACCACGGACGCCATTGTAACATATTGATTGAACGTCGTCCATCATGTATCCCCGGTGTACTGGGTGCGTCGGTTGCAACTTCGCCCACCGAAGTTACAACCGAAGTTACAACTAACTTACAACTGACATAGTGGGATTTTTGTTTACGTCGCGATAATGACGCACCGCGTCATTCAGCCGACGCCAAAATAGACATTTCCATAGACAACCATTTTGGTCGGCCCTGGATTTTCCGGGGCGGTCCGTTTGGCAGTCTTGGGCCCCACGTCGCCGTCAGCAATCGCATTCGCCCGCCCCCCGTCGTATCCGCAAGCCTGACATTTCCCGTTTTCCAAAATTCCCAAGCATGATGGGCATTGTCTGATTAGCATGGTTTCCTCTCACCCTATTTGAGAATTCGGGCAATAGAACACATGGGTCCGGTCTGGTCAATGCTCCACGGGCGCATTGGTGGGGTAGTCTATCCCTCATTCGGCGCCCTGCTCGGTCGTTTCGCCGGCCTCTTTTCGTTCGTATCTGGTCCTGGTGGCCAGAACTTCCGGCAAGATGGCCGTGTAGATTTTCGCGGCGGTCTGGGCTATCTGATCCGGTTCATCCCCCCGGCCCTG
>CAZWGY010000424.1:0-2873 GCA_964633575.1 uncultured Desulfobacteraceae bacterium | reverse complement strand
TAACGGTGACGTTGGCAGCGTCACCATCACCGAGGCCGCCGTGGGTGCCGCCCCCAAGACGGCATCCATTACGGCGAAGTTCACCCAGGCCCGCGAGGATGAGCTTCGGGACCTGGCCGACAGCATGGGGATATCCGCGTCCCGGTTACTCCGGGACGCGGTGGATCACTATGTGGACCACCTGCTTCCCACATCCAGGAAGATGGGGATGACCCCGGACGAATTCTGGTCCAAGGCCAAAACTTGTTACCTTATTTATCGGTCCAAGCGGGCCGAGATCGAGCGGAAGGCATTCGAGGAGATGGCCAGGACCGTTTAATTCAGGCGCCCGTGTACTCAGTACACCGGGCGTCTTTTTTGGGCACAAGGTACACCCGGGGCACCGCATACCCCGGATGCCCCTGGGACACAACGACCACCAGGAACACGGGAGGTACTAATGCAACAGTTCAATGGAAACGTGGCGAAAGTGATTATTCAGATGGCGGTGAAAGACGGTTTCGGCGGCGGCGGTCCCCGGCGTTTGGCCCTGCCGGCCATCGCGATTGCCGAGATCGCCGAGGACGCCATCGACCGGTATCGGGTCCTGATCGGCGAAACATCCAAGCCCTGGGCGGAGCGCCCGGATGCTTACAAGAAAAACTGCGCCGATGGTGTCAGGCTGATTTTTGAAAACACGGGCATCACGGCCGAGACGGTCCACGCGCTCTGGGTCAGCTCCCGCGCCAAGGAGGGCTGGGTTTATGGCCCCGTCCAGGATCTGGACGCGAAGACCCATCCGATGATGTGCGATTGGGACGACGTACCGGATGCCCAGCGCCGGAAGGACGAGCTCTTTATCAATATCGTCAGGGCTTTTGAAGCCTACGCCAACGGAGAATAGCAATGTATCCTGATTATTCAGAGTTACGACACCCGGCGGACCGGGACCGGTTTCAACGGATATTGGAGACGGTCTTTCGGGCCTATCTATGGTTTTTCCTTGGCCTGTTCAGCGGCTACCTGTGGGTGCTGGCGATCGTATGACCGATTGGGTCTCAACCGCGGCCGTTGTCGATGTCGCCAAGGCTATGAATTGCGGGGTCCCTACCTCAATTAAGGGCATCCGTAAACGAGCGACGGCCGACGGCTGGGTGACCCGTAAACGGCGGGGACGCGGCGGTGGGTATGAATACCACCTCGCTTCCCTGCCCGCCCCCATCCGGGAGGCGTTAATGACTCAGGAATATGAACTTCCCCCCCAAAAAAATCGGGACGAAATTTGGGCACGGTTCGACCGGTGCCCGGATTCCGCCAAGCAGGCCGCCCAGGAACGGCTCCACGTCCTCAACGACGTTGACGCCCTGCTGGATGCCGGCATGAGCCGGACCGGAGCGGTGGCCCAGGCGGCCGACGACCACGGTGTCACCCGGCGGTCGATCTACCGGTGGCTCAAAGCGGTGGACGGGCTCGACCGGGCCGACCGTCTCCCCGCCCTGGCCCCCTCTTATAAAGGTAGCAGCCGGCGCCGCCGGATGCCGTCGGAGGCGTGGGAGTGGATCAAGGCGGACTGGCTCAGGCAGGAGCAACCCTGCATCACCGCCTGCTATGAGCGTCTCCAGATCGAGGCCGACCGGCGGGGCTGGGAGATTCCGTCCAAGGCGACGGTGGCCCGTCGGATCAAGTCGGACATCCCCCGTCTTGTCCGGGTCTTCTGCCGGGAGGGGGAAAAGGGGCTGAAGCGAGTTTATCCCGCCCAGGAGCGGGACAAAACCATGCTCTTCGCCAACCAGTGGATCAACGGAGACGGGTATTTGCACAATGTCTTCGTTAAGTGGCCGGACAAAGCGATCCGCCGGCCCAAGACATGGTTCTGGCAGGACGTTTACTCCGGCTTCATCCTCGGCTACCGGACCGATGTTAGCGAAAATACGGACATGATTCGTCTGGCGGCCATGGACGTGTTTGACCGGTTCGGATTGCCCGAGGCCATGACTCTGGACAACACCCGGGCCGCCGCCAACAAATGGTTGTCTGGCGGCGTGAAGCACCGCTTCAGGTTCAAGGTGAAGGATTCCGATCCGCTCGGGGTCTTCCCGGCACTGGGGATCGATCTCCACTGGGCGACCCCGGCGTGGGGTCAGTCCAAGCCGGTCGAGCGGAGTTTTGGCGTGGGAGGGATCGGGGAGCTGGTGGACAAGCACCCGTCCCTGTCCGGAGCCTGGTGCGGTCCCAATCCGACCAAAAAGCCGGAATCCTACGGTTCCAGGGCGGTGGATGTGGAGACCTTCCTCAAGGCCCTGGCGGCCGGGGTGGATCAATACAACCGCCGGGAAGGCCGGCGGACGGATGTCTGCGGCGGGACGCTATCGTTCCGCCAGGCGTTCGAGGAGAGCTACCAGCGCCACGGCAAAAAGGCCCTGACCCCGGAGCAACGTCGCCTCCTATTACTAGAGGCGGAAGCGGTCCTGGTGGCCAAAGACGGGAGCATCACCCTGTCCGCTGGAAGGGCTTTCGGGGTCGGTGCGAACCGATACCATTCCGAACACCTCTATGAATGGGCGGGGTCTCGGGTGGTATGCCGGTTCGATCCACAGGACCTCCACCAGCCGATCCACGTTTATTCCCCCAACGGGCGATACATTGCCCAGGCCGATGTGATCCAGGCGGCCGGGTTCGGGGATACGGAAGCGGCACGGGCTCACGCCCGGGCCCGGAACCGGAAAATCCGGGAGACCAAACGGGCGGCCGAGGCCGAACGGACCATGAACGCCATCGAAGCGGGCCGGGAGCAGCTCCAGCGCGAGCGGGATGAGGACCCTCATACCGATGTCATCCGGCCGGCGTTCGATGAGCATCTCCGGCGGGCGGTGGGCGATGATCTCGTCGATGAA
>CAZWGY010000423.1:0-4321 GCA_964633575.1 uncultured Desulfobacteraceae bacterium | reverse complement strand
TATTTCCCCACCATAAGCCTCGGCAGAAACAGCACGATCTCCGGAAAAATAGTGATAATCGCCGTTGTCAGGACCATGAGCATGAAAAACGGAAAGGCGTGACGGGCGATGGTCCCGATGGACTCCCCGGTCAGGCCCTGGATGACGAAGAGGTTGAAGCCCACCGGGGGGGTGATCTGGCTGAGCTCCACCATCAGAATCAGGTAGATCCCGAACCAGATGGGGCTGAACCCGGCGGCCTCCACCATGGGCTGAGCAATAGGCAGGGTCATCACCACGATGGAAAACCCGTCAAGAATGCACCCGAGCGCCACGTAAACCAGGCCGAGCATGATCATGAGGGTGTAGGGTGACAGATCCATCCCCACGATGGCCCGGGTGATGGCCGCCGGAATCCCCAATAGCCCCATGACCCGGGAAAGGTAGGCTGCCCCCATGACGATGAGGCAGATCATGCAGGTGGTCTTCACCGCGCCCTTGAGGCAGGCGAACATCCCGCTCCAGCCAAACCGCCGGTTGAGGACGGCGAAGAGGACGGCCCCGAAGACCCCCAGGGCCGCCGCCTCGGTGGGCGTGGCCACCCCGGCGTAGATGCTCCCGAGGACCATCAGAATCAGGATCACCACCGGCCCGAAATCCTTCAGCGCCACCATCCGCTGCCGCCAGGTGAAGGTCTCCCCCAGACGAGGGGCGAGCTCCGGGTTCCGGATACCCCGGTAGATGATGTAGGCGACATAGACACCGGCCAGGAGCATCCCCGGAAAGACCCCGGCGATGAACATCTTCCCGATGGAGACCTCCGCCAGGATGGCGTAAACGATCATGATGAGGCTCGGGGGGATCAGAAACCCGAGGGTCCCGGCACCGGCCAGGGACCCCATGGCCAGCTTCCGGTCGTAGCCGAGCTTGTCCAGCTCCGCCAGAGTGATCCGTCCCACCGTGGCGGTGGTGGCCGCGCTCGACCCGGAAACCGCCGCGAACAGGGTACACGAAACGATGTTCATCAAAATCAGCCCGCCGGGAAGCCGGTAGAGCCAGGGCACCAGCCCCCGAAAGAGGCTCTCGGAGATCCCCGAATGGAAAAGGACCTCCCCCATGAGGATAAACAACGGCAGAGCCACCAGCTCCCATTGGTTGACCGTGGCCCAGACCGACGAGGCCATATTGTTGCCGGCCGCGAGGGGCGAGAAAAAGGTCATCCCGATCCAGCCCACCAGAAAGAGCGAGAACCCGATCCAGATCCCCGAACCGAGGGTAAGGACCAGGGCCACAAGGATGACCAGGCACATGAAGAGGGTGGAAGCGTCCATTTTCCGTCAGCTCCCTTCCCGGAGGGCGCCGGGCCGACGGGTGAATACCCTCTGGACGGCGTTCAAGGTCTCGGCCAGAAGCTGAAGAAAAAAGGCCCCGGCCCCGATCAGCATGATCCCCTGGGGCACCCAGAGCGGAGTGGCCGTCAGGGTCCCCGAAGTGGAGCCGTACCGGTGGGTAGCCTCGACCATGAGGTAGAGGTAGTAGAGGAGATAACCCATCATGGCCGTGCCGGCCGTCCGGGCGATCAGCTCAAGGACCGCCCCGGCCCGAGGAGGCAGGAAGGTGAGCACCAAGGTGATCTTGATGTGCCCGCCCTCCTTCAAGGTGTAACCGCCTCCCAGGAAAACAATGGCCGCCAGCCCGTAGGCCGAGTATTCATCGGCGATGAGGGTGGTCATCTCCAGGGTGTTCCAGAGGGTGATCTCGACTAAGACCAGGATGCTCATCAGCCCCAGAGCCAGGGCCGACAGGCTGGCCATCCAGTCGCTGAGCCGGTTGATGGCCCGGACAAGGGGATCCATGGACGGCTTAGTAGCTGATGATCTCGTAGTACCGGTCGAGGACCTCGGTGGCGTCCGCTCCGGCCTTCTTGGCCCACTCGGCCCGGAGCTTTTTGCCCACCTCGTTGAGCTCCTTGCGAAAGCCCGATCCGACCTCCAGGACGGTCATCCCGTTGTCCTTGAGGGTTTTGACGCTCTCCCGGTCCATGTCCCCGGCCAGGTTCCACATCTCATCCTCCATGGCCACGGAGACTTCCATGACCGTCTCCCGGGTCTCCTCGGGGAGCTTGTTCCAGGCGTCGAGGTTGACGTTGATCATGTTGACCGGGCCGACAATGTTGATCCGGGTGAAGTACTTGAGGACCTCCCAGGCCTTGGCGTCCACGCCGGAGACCGATGAGGTGTACATGGAGTCGAGGAGGCCCGCCTTCATGGCCGGGTAAACCTCGGAAAAGGGCATCTTCCGGGCCGAGATCCCGGTCATTTGTCCGAAGGCCAGGCCGGTGCCGTCGTAAACCCGCATCTTCAGCCCCTCCAGGTCCTTGAGGGACTTGATGGGCCGCTGGGTGTAGATCCCGGAAAAAGGCCAGACCGAGGTGTAGAGGGTCTTCTGGTTGAACTTCTTCAAGACCTTATCGTACACCGGCTTGGCAAGCTGATAGAGGAGCCGCTGCTCAAAAGCGTTGGTGGAGATGAAGGGCTGGGCGGTGAGCGCCACGATCGGCGCGTCCCCCTCGACCATCCCGGTGGGAATTTCAGCGATGGAAAGCTGGCCCTCGGCCACGGCCCGAAGAAGCTCCGGCCCCTTGAACCCTAAGGCCGCGCCGGGATGGAGAACGATCTCCAGCTCCCCGTTGGTGGCTTCCTTCACCCGGTCGGCGAACCGCTGAGCCCCCTCGGAGTGAAAGTTGTTGGGCGGGTAGTTGAGGTGCATGGGCCAGACGGTCTTGGCCATGGCCGCCGGGGCCAGGATCAGGCCAACGGCTAAAACGGCGATCATCCAGGTCATGAGCTTTTTCATCCGGTTTTCCTCCCTCAGGTTAGCGGTTAAAAACGACGCCCGACTATACCCAATCGGATGTCGCATGTCAACAACGCATTGAATTTTCCGTCTTTCCCGCGAGGGAACCCGAGACCGGCCCGATCATTCCAGGGCCACCGGCCGGCCGTCCACTCGGATGGTCAGCCGCCCCGCCGAATCCCGACCCAGGACCACCTCGCCACTGAATCCGCCGGCCAGAGCCGGATCTCGGCCCCGCAATCCACCCAGATCGAGGCCCGACAGGGCTGATTCAAGGAGATCGATCCGGCCCTCCCGCTCGGCCGTCGCCCCGCCCGGCTTGAAATAGTCGGAGATGGCCCGGTTGTAAGCCCGCCGGACCGCCGTTTCGATACAGTGGCGCGAGAGGTCGAGCCGGACCGAAACCCCGGCGCCAGCGGACGACTGGCCGTCATTCGAGGACAATGGCCCGGTCCGGACAGATCTCCTGGCAGCAAAAGCAGGTGATGCAGGTTTCGACGTCGGCCTCGGGGATATCATCGACCATGGACAGGGCCCCCACCGGGCACTGATCGACGCAGGTTTCGCAGGCCGTGCAGCGATCCGGGTCAACTCGGGGCCGGAGGCCGGCCCTGGACCGGATCAGCTCCTGGATCGTCTCGTTGCCCAGGATCGCCTCGCCGCCCAACGGCGGGACCTTGAAATCGGCAATGGGGGTCAGATCGCCGATGATCTCGATGGTATCGAGGTCGAAGTCGCCGAGGCCGTCGGCCCGGGCCTTGTCGAGAAACCGGAGCCGGCCGGGGTCGAGCCCCATCAGGGTCGCCACCACCGAATCCATGGCCACCGCGTTGTCCGAGGCCAGGACGAGCCCGATCTCCCGAAGCTCGGTGGAAGCCGGGCCGTTGCCCTCCATCCCCACCACCGCGTCCATGATAAAGAGGTCCGGCGGACGAATCTTGAAAGTCTCCACCACCGCCTCGTGGAAAGCCTCCGGACTCCCGGCCACCTTGTGGATCTGGGCCTTCTGAGCCCCGGGCAGAATCCCATAGCTGTTCTTGATGGCCCCGGTGAGGACGGTCAGGCCGTGGGTCTTGAATTTGGGCAGGCTGATGACGACATCGGCGTCCAGGACCGCGGCCGAGACGCTCACGGCATCCTGAAAGCGGGGGTCAAAGGCCACTTTCCGGGAGTCGTCCCCGATGTTCCGGTAATACGTCCCCGCCGCCGCCATCAGGCCGGTCTCCGTAAAGCACCGGTCGTTGGCGCCGTAACCGTGAAGGCCGGGGTTGTCCCCGACGATCAGCTCGGCCGGCCCCATCCCCTCCACCTTCCTGACCACCGCCCGGAGAACCGCCGGGTGGGTGACGATGGCCTCCTCCGGGGTAGAGGCCCGGAGGACGTTGGGCTTAATGAGGACCCGCTTTCCGGCGATCGGGGTCGGAAACAGCTCAAACGCCCGATCCACCGCCTCCCGGACCGTTTCGTAGGTTGCCGGATGAATGAG
>CAZWGY010000422.1:0-4323 GCA_964633575.1 uncultured Desulfobacteraceae bacterium | reverse complement strand
CTATAATATGAATCTCTTACAAGCAAATTCGATGTAAGCACATGTCGATTAACATGTGCATCATTTTTGTTTATCGCCAATAGCGGATAGGGTTTGTGCCAGATGGTGTCCATCCACATAACAGATTTAACCGCCACACAGGTCTTCCTACCCCAATTCATCCATAGCATAGCATAACCTCAATGACCCAATCAATCCAACCGATAATTCGGCGCTTCCTTGGTGATGATGACGTCGTGGACATGGCTTTCCCTCATGCCGGCGGCGCTGATCTTGATGAAGTGGGCGTTGTTCCGGAGCTCGTCGATGGTTCGGCAGCCGAGGTAGCCCATCCCGGCCTTCAGGCCGCCCACGAGCTGGTAGATGTTTTCGGACAGCGGTCCCCGGTACGGCACCCGGCCGACGATCCCTTCGGGGACGAGCTTGTTCTCTTCGGGCTCGTCGCCCTGGTAGTACCGGTCCTTGCTTCCCTGCTTCATGGCTTCCATGGAGCCCATGCCCCGATAGACCTTGTAGGAGCGGCCCTGGAAGAAGATGGTCTCGCCGGGGCTTTCCTCGGTGCCGGCAAAGAGCCCGCCGAGCATCACTGAGTGGGCTCCGGCGCCGATGGCCTTGGTGACGTCTCCGGAGAACTTGATCCCGCCGTCGGCGATGATCGGAACTCCGGTTTCATCGGAGACCTCCTTGCAGTTCATGATGGCGGTGACCTGGGGGACGCCCACGCCGGCCACGATCCGGGTGGTGCAGATGGAGCCCGGCCCGATGCCGATCTTGACCGCGTCCACGCCGGCGTCCACGAGGTCCCGGGCCCCGTTGGCGGTGGCGACGTTTCCGGCGATCAGCTCGATACCGGAAAACCGGCGCTTTAGGGTCTGGACCGCGTTGATGACGTTCCGGGAGTGGCCGTGGGAGGTGTCGATGAGGATGACGTCGGCTCCGGCGTCGAGGAGGGCGGCGGCCCGTTCTTCCATGTCCGGTCCGACCCCGACGGCGGCCCCTACCCGAAGGCGGCCACGGCTGTCCTTGCAGGCGTTGGGATATTTCTTGATCTTTTCGATGTCCTTGATGGTGATCATCCCGGCGAGCCGGCCGTTGTCGTCAACCACCAGGAGCTTTTCGATCCGGTGCTCGTGGAGCATCGCCTTGGATGCTTCGAGGGTGATCCCTTCGTTGACGGTGACCAGGTTCCGGCCGGTCATCACCTCGGAGACCTTTTTCTCGAGGTCGGTCTCGAACCGGAGGTCCCGGTTGGTGACGATCCCCACGAGCTGGTCGTTCTGGACCACGGGGAGGCCGGAGATCCGGTAGTTTTCCATGAGCTTGAGGACGTCCTTAATGGCGTGGTCGGGGTGGATGGTCACCGGATCGATGATCATCCCGCTTTCCGACTTCTTGACCTGGTCCACATCCATGGCCTGGGTCTTGATGTCCATGTTCCGGTGGATGAACCCGATCCCGCCGGACCTGGCCATGCTGATGGCGGCCCGGGATTCGGTGACGGTGTCCATGGCCGCCGAGACAATGGGGACGTTCAGGGTCAGGTTTCGGCTCAGGCGGGTCTGGACGCTCACATCCTTGGGCAGCACGTCGGAACGGTTGGGAACGAGCAGGACGTCGTCGAAGGAGTAGGCTTCTTCGGGGCTGATGCTGGGCATGGGATCGATTCCTCCATCCAAAAGAACGGGTTGGCGGGTACAGTCAAATAAAAATTGAAATTTACCAGAAGGAGGGTTTCGGATCAACGCCTAATTGGGCACTTGACAGGCGGGGCAGTTCGGAGTTATTATAGTAGGTTCGGTAACATATTGGAACCCTGAGACTTTTAAACGATTCGGACCATTGACCATGCTCATCCACATCAATTCC
Organism: uncultured Desulfobacteraceae bacterium; assembly: GCA_964633575.1. Lineage (GTDB taxonomy): Bacteria > Desulfobacterota > Desulfobacteria > Desulfobacterales > JAABSP01 > CAYNGG01. Next base: position 2,457 of record CAZWGY010000422.1, on the reverse strand, counting down.
GACAATCCTCAGCCGAGACTCATCCGTCAGGTGGTGGAGACCCTCCGGGAAGGCGGGGTGATCGCCTATCCCACCGACACTTATTACGGGATCGGCTGTGACATCATGAACAAGAAGGCCATCGGCCGGATCTACCAGCTCAAGCAGCGGGACAAGAAAAAGCCGTTCAGCTTCATCTGCTCCGATTTGAAAAACATCGCCGATTACGCCAAGGTCTCCAACTACGCCTACAAGACCATGCGGCGTCTTCTGCCCGGGCCTTACACTTTCGTCCTCGAGGGATCCCGGATGGTTCCCAAGATCATGCTGACCAACCGGAAGACCGCCGGCATCCGGGTGCCCGACCACCCCATTCCCATGGCGTTGGTGGAGGAGCTGGGCCATCCCATCATTTCCACTTCGGCCACCCGGCCGGACGGGACGACCTTCAGCGATCCCTCGTTTATTGATGAGTACTTCGGCAACCGGATCGACGTGGTCATCGACGGCGGGCCGGTCCCGGATGGGCCATCCAGCGTGATTTCCTTTACCGGCGAGGTCCCGGAGGTGATCCGGGAGGGGATCGGGGGCGTGGATATCTTCATCTGAGGGGATCGGGCGGTGAGCTCCTGAACGCAAAACGGGGGCCCGGCGGATGCCGGACCCCCGTTTCGGGGTATGGCGAGAGGGGCCTGGGGTTACTTCTCGTTCATCTTCTCCTGGAGGTTTTCCCGGAGAATCTCGCCGAAGGTCGATGAGGCGGGCCCCATCTTGTTGACGTACTCGCTGAGGAGAGCCTGGTCGTCGTCTTCTTCCAGCCGCTTGAGGGACAGGCCGATCCGCCGTTCTTCGCTGTTGATGTTCATCACCTTGGCGGTGAGGACATCGCCGACGTTGAACCGGCCGATGGGGGTCTTGATCTTCTCCTTGCTGATCTCGGAGACGTGGACCAGCCCCTCGATGCCTTCTTCCAGCTCGACGAAGATCCCGAAGTCGGTGACGTTGGTGACGGTCCCGGTTATTTCCCGGCCCACGTCGTAGCGCTCGTCCACCGTCTCCCACGGATCCGGCTGGAGCTGCTTGATCCCCAGGGAGAACCGCTCGTTGTTTTTCTCGATATCAAGGACAATGGCCTGGACCACGTCGCCCTTCTTGAAGATGTCGGAGGGGTGCTTGATCCGCTTGGTCCAGGAGATGTCCGAGATGTGGACCAGTCCGTCGATCCCCTCGTCGATCCCGATAAAGAGGCCGAAATCGGTGATGTTCTTGATCTTGCCCTCGATGGTGGTCCCCACCGGGTACTTTTCGGCGATGATGTCCCAGGGGTTGGGCTTGACCTGCTTCATCCCCAGAGAGATCCGCCGGCTGTCGGGCTTGATGTCGAGGACCACGGCTTCGACGGTCTCGTTGGGGGAGACCACCTTGGATGGGTGCCGGATCTTCCGGGTCCAGGACATCTCGGAGACGTGGATGAGGCCCTCGATCCCCTCCTCGAGCTCCACAAAGGCGCCGTAGTCGGTGAGGCTGACCACCCGGCCATGGATGTGGGAGCCCACCGGGTATTTCTCGGCGGCCGTGGTCCACGGATCTTCGGTGAGCTGCTTCATGCCCAAAGAGACCCGTTCCTTTTCGAGGTCGAGGTTCAGGATCTTGACGGAGATGTTGTCGCCGATGTTGAAGAGCTCCGATGGATGCTTGACCCGGCCCCAGGAGATGTCGGTGATGTGGAGCAGGCCGTCCACCCCGCCAAGGTCCACGAATACACCGTATTCGGTGATGTTCTTGACCACGCCGTCAACCACCTTGCCTTCGGCGATGGTGGCCAGGGTCTCGGCGCGCAGCTTCTCGCGTTCCTCTTCCAGGATCACCCGGCGGGACAGTACGATGTTGCTCCGTTTCCGGTTGTATTTCAATATCTTGAACTCGAAGGTCTTGCCCACCATCTCGTCGAGGTTCCGGATGGGCCGGAGGTCCGCCTGGGAGCCGGGGAGAAAGGCCGGCACGCCGATGTCCACGGAGAATCCGCCCTTGACCCGGCTGACGATGGTGCCCTCAACGGTGCCGTCATCATCGTAGGCCTTCTTGATGGCGTCCCAGACCTTGATCTTGGCGGCCTTTTCCTTGGAGAGGCTGACCACCTCTTCCTCGTCGTCCCAGTACTCGACCATCACCTCGACCCGGTCCCCGACGGCAACCTTGATCTCGCCGTTTTCGTCGCGGAACTCGTGGATTCGGATCTGGCCCTCGGACTTGTAGCCGATGTCCACGAGGACGTGGTCGCGGTCCACCGAGATGATCTTGCCGGTGACCACCTCTCCCTCTTCGAACCGCTTAAAGCTCTCTTCGTAGAGGTCCATGAGGGTGGACTGATCGACCCCCTGTCCGTCGTCGGGCAGGTCATCCAGGTTGATGGTCGGCTTGGCCTCGGCTTCTTCCTCGGCCGACTCCGCTTCCGCGTCATCGGCTGATGCCTCGGCC
>CAZWGY010000421.1:0-4334 GCA_964633575.1 uncultured Desulfobacteraceae bacterium | reverse complement strand
CTCGTATTCTGATCGGCCGTGCCAGGGCTTCACCCTGGCCTCTATCAATTTGCCCCTTCGGGGCTGATTCTTTTCATTGAAATCCCAGCCCGGGGCAGGAGATTACAAAGCCAACGATGATTAAAGTCCCTAATTAAACGAGCCGCCTGCCCGGAGGCAGACGGCTCGTGTTCATCTTACAATTACAGGATTCAGCGTAGCGCTGAAGGGCTTAGTTCCCGCCTCTCCCGTCGTCACAGGCTTCGCCGGACCGGTCATCGCCGGAACGGGCATGCTCCGGATCATCGGAGGTGACGCAGACGTCCGAGTCGGCCTTGGCCGCGCCCAACTGCCCGGCCTCGATCACCGGCGGCTCCATCTCGGAGAGCCGCTTTAAGGCCCGGTACCGCTCGTTGAACTCCGTTTCGAGCTGGGCGTGGAGCCGCTTGGCCTCCTCGGGGAAGGTCTTCTGGAGAGAAGCGTACCGGATTTCGCCGGAGAGGAAATCCTGGAGGCTGCCGTCAGGCTCCTTGGAATCGAGCTGGAAGGGGTTCTTGCCCTCCTTTTTCAGGTCGGGATTGTACCGATACAGCGGCCAGTAGCCGGACTGAACGGCCAGCTTCTCCTCTTCCTGGCTCTTGCCCATCCCCCGCTTGATCCCGTGGTTGATGCACGGCGAATAGGCCATGACCAGGGATGGGCCGTCGTAGGCCTCGGCTTCGTTGAAGGCCTTCATGAGCTGCTGTTTGTTGGCGCCCATGGCCACCGCGGCGACGTAAACGTAGCCGTAGCTCATGGCCATGGCCCCCATGTCCTTCTTGGAGGTCTTTTTGCCCGATGCGGCGAACTTGGCCACCGATCCGGTGGGCGTGGCCTTGGAGGATTGCCCGCCGGTGTTGGAATAAACCTCGGTGTCGTAAACGAGGATGTTGATGTCCTCGCCGCTGGCCATGACATGATCGATCCCGCCGAAGGCGATGTCATAGGCGGCCCCATCCCCAAGGAAGACCCAGTAGGACTTCTTGGTGAGATGCCCCTGAAGCTCCTTGATCTGGCTCAACAGGGGGTTGCCGTTCTGGTTCTGGAGGAGAGCCTTGACCTGGTCCCCGTACTTCCGGGAGCCTTCGGCGTCCTTGACATGGTCCAGCCAGCCCTGCATGGCCGTCTTGAGCTCGCCGGAGACACCGTTGCCGATGGCCTCGGTCACCAGATCGATCAGCTTCCGACGCTGCTGAAACGCGCCCAGGAGCATCCCGTAGGTGAACTCGCCGGGGTCCTCGAACAGGGAGTTGCCCCAGGTGGGCCCATGACCGTCCCGGTTGACGCAGTAGGGAATGGATGGCGCGCTGCCGCCCCAGATGGAAGTGCAGCCGGTGGCGTTGCCGATCACCATCCGTTCGCCGTAAAGCTGAGTCAAGAGCTTGGCATAGGGGGTCTCGCCACAGCCCGCGCAGGCCCCGGAGAACTCCATGAGCGGCTGGCAGAACTGGCTGCCCTTGAGACTCCCCCGCTTGGTGAGGTCATCGCGGACCGGGATCTCATCCACCATATAGGTCCACAGAGGCGCCTGGTCCATCTGGCTGGCCAGGGGCTTCATCACCAGAGCCGGCTGCTTGGCCGGACAGATATCGGCGCAGTTGCCGCAGCCCATACAATCCAGAACGCTCACCTGAACCCGGAACTGATACCCTTTAAGCTCCTTGCCCAGGGCCTTTTTGGCGGTAAAGCCTTCGGGAGCGGCCTTGGCTTCTTCTTCGGTAAGGAGTACCGGACGGATGGCCGCATGGGGGCAAACCATGGCGCACTGGTTACACTGGATGCAGTTTTCCAGATCCCATTCGGGGACGTTGATGGCCACGCCGCGCTTCTCGTACCTGGTGGTGCCCACCGGGAAGATCCCGTCAGGGGAGAACTTGCTCACGGGGAGCTTGTCTCCCTGCTGAGCCAGCATCGGCCGCATGACCTCGGTGACCCAGGCCGGCTCGTCCATCGGCTCGGCCTGGCCTTCGGCGGCCTTGGCCCAGGACTCGGGGTAATCGACCTTCTGGAGGTTCTCGATGGTCTTGTCCACGGCGGAGATGTTCATGTTGACGATCTTGTCGCCCTTTTTCCCGAACATCTTCTTGATCTGATCCTTGAGGTAGGCGATGGCCTCTTCCACCGGGATCACGTTGGCCAGCTTGAAGAAAGCGGTCTGCATGATCATGTTGATCCGGCCGCCCAGACCGACCTCACCGGCAATCTTGACCGCGTCGATGTTGTAGAATTTCAGCTTCTTCTGAGCAATGGTCCGACGCATGGCGGCCGGCATGTGCGCTTCCATGTCCTCGATGCTCCAGGCGGAATTGAGGAGAAAGGTCCCGCCATCCTTGATGCCTTCGAGAACATCGTAGGTGTTGACATAAGAGTCCTTGTGACAGGCGATGTAGTCGGCCGAGTCGATCAGATAGGTGGACTGGATGGGGGTCTTGCCGAAGCGGAGATGGGACATGGTCACCCCGCCCGACTTCTTGGAGTCGTAAGCGAAGTAGGCCTGGGCATACATGTCGGTGTTGTCGCCGATGATCTTGATGGCGCTCTTGTTGGCGCCCACGGTGCCGTCGGCCCCCAGGCCCCAGAACTTGCACTGGACGGTTCCCTCGGGAGCCACGTCAAAGCCCTCTTCCACCGGCAGGGATGTCCCGGTGACGTCGTCTTCGATGCCCACGGTGAAATGGTTTTTGGGAGCGGATGACTTCATGTTGTCGAAAACCGCCTTGACCATGCCGGGATTAAACTCCTTTGATCCGAGGCCATAGCGGCCGTTCAAGAGCTTCGCCCGCTTGTCGGCTTCCATGTAGGCGGTGCAGATGTCCAGATAAAGCGGATCGCCCAGGGACCCCGGCTCCTTGGTCCGGTCGAGGACGGTGAGGGTCTTGGCCGACCCGGGGATAGCGGCGAAGAAGTGTTCGGCGGAGAAGGGCCGGTAGAGCCGGACCTTGACCAGGCCGACTTTCTCCCCGGCCGCGGTCAGGTGGTTGACCACTTCCTCGATGGTCTCGCACGAGGAGCCCATGGAAATAACCACGTGCTCGGCGTCGGGAGCCCCGACGTAGTCGAAAAGTTGATAAGGCCGGCCGGTGAGATCGCTCACCTGCTTCATGGCCGCCTCGACGATCTCGGCAACCTTGAGGAAGTAAGGATTGGCGGCTTCCCGGTTCTGGAAATAGACGTCGGGGTTCTGAGCGGTCCCCCGAAGCTCCGGACGCTCGGGGTTGGTGCCCCGGGCCCGGAACCTGGCCACCGCGTCCCAGTCCACCAGCTTGGCCATGTCCTCGTAATCGATCATCTCGATCTTCTGGATCTCGTGGGAGGTCCGGAAGCCGTCGAAGAAATGGAGAAAGGGAACGGAGCTCTTGATGGCCGCCAGATGGGCCACCAGCCCCAGATCCATCGCCTCCTGAACCGAAGCCGATGCCAGGAGGGAAAAGCCGGTCTGCCGGACCGCCATCACATCCTGATGATCACCGAAAATGGACAGGGCATGAGCGGCCACGGCCCGAGCCGTCACATGGAGAACCCCCGGCAAAACCTCGCCGGACATCTTGAACATGTTCGGAATCATCAGCAACAGGCCCTGAGATGCCGTAAACGAGGTCGTCAGAGCCCCGGCGGCCAGCGATCCATGGACCGCGGCAGCGGCCCCGGCCTCCGACTGGAGCTGACGGACCGTCATGGTCTGACCGAAGATGTTCTTCCGCCCGCCGGCGGACCACTCGTCGGCGATCTCGCCGATGGGAGACGAAGGGGTGATCGGATAAATGGCAGCCACATCGCTCATGGCATAGGCCACATGGGCGGCCGCGGTGTTGCCATCAATGGTTTTCATTTGTTTGGCCATAAACTTAAACTCCTTTGCTGTCTTGGGGTTAAAAGCCGTTTATTGAAACTGTCCGTTAAAGCGGGATCGGGGACCAGATGATGCTGCTACATGTTTCAACGCCTTCAATCGCGCTACCACCGGCGGCGGATTTTCGGCCTGGGCCTTTCTCATCTCCATTCCGTGTTTCAACCATTCGGTCATATAGGCATGGAGGTCGGATCGGTGTTGCAGATAGTATAAAATGGTGGCGTAAACCTGTTCCAGGGTCAGAGTCGGATACCGCCTGGCAATGGATTCCGGCGTCTGCTCCCGATGAAGATATTCGAAAAGAACCGACTCGATTCCCAGCCGGGTACCTTTGATCCGGATATCATCCTGAGCGACCGTTTCAAAATAGTCTTCTATATGCATGATCAGCACATTCCCTTAACCTAAGACCGCCGACGCCTACATCAACCCATCGAAAAAGTCGTTGCCCTTGTCGTCCACGATG
>CAZWGY010000420.1:0-4351 GCA_964633575.1 uncultured Desulfobacteraceae bacterium | reverse complement strand
TATCATACATCAGCACTTGAATCGGTTAGGATGAGCGGGAGCGAACATGGTTACGGGACTTCCAATCAAGCGGCGTTTTTACTATCGGATTGCGGTTTTCCCGGCGGCTCTGGCGGTTTCGGGCCGGGTCGTGGGCCGAGGTGCGCGGCTGGCTGGAACGGGATGAAATCGACGCCCTGCCCCTGGTGGGGCGGACGCCGGAGCGCGAAGCCCTGTTCGATTTTACCGTGCCATGGATGTCCCTGCACGGCCAATGTCATCGCTCACCGGGGAATCCTGGAGAAAAGGTTGAATTTCAACCAGAAGCCGATTTCCAGCCGGGACCTGGCGGACAAGGTGCGGAAAGCGCTTAAGCGTTGAATGCCCGCGGTCTTTGCGCCTTCACTCAGAAAAGGATTATCTCACCATGACCGAAAGTAAACCGGCAGCCGGCAACGGCGAATCGGCGGGTTTTTGCCTGCAAACCATCCTGGACGCTTCGCCGGTGGGGATCGCGGTTTTCGACGAAGACGCTCGGGTCCGCTACGCCAATGGTTTGGCCGAGCGATTGTTTGGGGCAAAGGCTGACGCCGCGGACCCCATCCCATGCGGAGACTTTATCGGCTGCGCCAACCGGGCTTCATCCCCGGAAGTCTGTGATCACACCCGGCATTGTCCAGCCTGCCCGCTTTACAACGCCATTTGCGGCGCCTGCTCCCGTGACCCCGACGATTTGTTGAAGGAGGGCGAAGTGTTCCTGGATCGCGACCCCGACCTTCCCGGCCTATGGATAAAATACCGGGTTGTGCCCGCCTTTATAAACGGTCGCGGGGTTGCGGTAATGGCCGTCGAAGACATCACCGATGCCAAAGCGAACGAGGAGAAATTACGCGGCGCGCTGACGGAATTGTCGGCCATCCACGAGCATGCGCCGGTCGTTATGATGCTGGTGGACCAGGACCGGCGCGTGCTCAAAGCCAATGATTTCGCCGCCAGATTCGCGGACCGGCCGGCGGAGGATATGATCGGATTGCCGGAGGGGGAAGCGCTGCGCTGTCTCCACCATCTGGATGATCCGAGAGGCTGCGGCTTTGGTCCGGCCTGCGAGGAGTGTCGCGTTCGGAATGTGGTGTTGGAGACCTTGGAAACCTGCGTCAGCCAGGAAGAGGTCGAAGCCTGGATGCCGTTTGTCCGGGGTGAAGCCATTGAAGAGCGCTGTCTTTTGATGTCAACGGCTTATTTGAATATCGAGGGGGCAAAGCGGGTCCTCGTTTGCGCCCGGGACATTACGGACCGAAAACGTCCGGAACAGGCGCTCCGGGAAAGCGAGAAACGGTATCGATCCCTTTTTAACAGCATCCGCGACGCCATACTCGTTGCCGACGCCAATCGAAGGATTATCGAATACAACCCGGCCTTCATCGATCTGTTCGGCTATCCGCCCGAGGAAATCCTCGGCAGAAAGACGCGGGTCATCTATCGAAACAAGGAAGAATTCGACCGGATGGGTGATGCGATTCGCGAGCACATTGGCGACCCCGCCTTTTTGCACACCATTTGGTACAAGAAGCATGACGGCTCAGTATTTCCTGGTGAAACCAACGTGTTCTACCTTCGGAACGATGAGGGCGATATCGTCGGCTTTATCGGGCTGATTCGCGATATCAGTAATCGGTTAGAGACCGAAAAAGCCATGCGGCTTCGAACACGGGCCATTGAATCCGCCATTGACGGCATCGCGATTCTCGATGAAAACGAAACGTATGTTTACCTCAACCCCTCCCACGCCGAAATCTATGGGTATGACCGGCCCGAAGCCCTTATCGGTAAATCCTGGCGGCTGCTCTACAGCGAAGCCGAACTGAGACGTTTGGACCGGGAAATCATTCCCCATTTCAGGAAAATGGGATACTGGCGGGGGGAGGCGACCGGCTTGAAAAAAGACGGCGGCGCTTTTTCTCAGGAAATCTCCCTCACATCTCTCGGTGACACCGGGCTTATCTGCGTCGTTCGCGACATTTCGGACCGTGTTCACGCTCAAGAGACCCGGGAAAAACTGGAAGCCCAGTTGAACCAGGCCCGGAAGATGGAGTCCGTCGGGCGGCTGGCCGGCGGGGTGGCCCATGATTACAACAACATGCTCAGTGTCATCATCGGTTACACGGAAATGGCGCTGGACAAAACAGAGGCGGACGATCCCCGGCGCAATGATCTGGATGAAGTCCTCGGCGCGGCCAAACGTTCCGCGGACATCACCCGACAGCTCCTGGCCTTCGCGCGCAAACAGACCATCAGCCCCAAAGAGATCGACCTGAACGAGACCGTCGAAGGGATGCTCAAGATGCTCCGTCGGCTCATCGGCGAGGACATCAACCTCGCCTGGCGACCCGGCCCCGGCCGGATGTCGGTCTTCATGGACCCGTCCCAGATCGACCAGATTCTGGCTAACCTCTGCGTCAACGCCCGGGACGCCATCGGCGGAGTGGGCAAGCTCACCATCGAAACCGGCCGCGTCCGCTTTGACGCTGAGTACTGCGCCGATCACGCCGGGTTTATCCCCGGCGATTTCGTCATGCTTGCCGTAAGCGACGACGGTTGCGGGATGGACAAGGAGACACTCGACAATATCTTCGAGCCGTTTTTCACCACCAAAGGCCCGGGCGAAGGCACCGGCCTGGGGCTGGCCACGGTTTACGGCATCGTCAAACAAAACGACGGGTTTATCAATGTGTACAGCGAGCCGGGAAAAGGCACGTCTTTCAAAATCTATCTGCCGCCCCATGCCGATGAAGAAGAACCGGCAAAAGCACCGAAAACTGATGAAATCCCCACCGGCCGTGGAGAAACCGTGCTGATCGTGGAAGACGAGGCATCCATTTTGAAGCTGGTCAAAATGGTCCTGGAACGCCTGGGCTATCATGCCCTGGCCGCGTCCACCCCTGAAAAAGCCATGGCTCTGGCGGAAGAACACGCCCGCGCCATCGACCTGCTGATCACCGACGTGGTCATGCCGGAGATGAACGGCCGCGAGCTAGCGGAAACCCTCCATGCCCATTATCCGGATCTCAAGGTTCTGTTCATGTCCGGATACACGGCCAACGTCATCGCTCACCGGGGGGTCCTTGAGGAAGGGGTGAATTTCATCCAGAAACCGATTTCAAACCGGGACCTGGCGGTCAAGGTCCGCGAGGCCTTGGAGAGGTAACCAATGGACGGACTGCCAATCGCATTTTTATTTGTGGTTTTTGGTCTGGCGCTCCTCCTCTGGAGTGCTGGTCGTTTTGTGGAGGGTGCGGCCGCCACGGCGCGCCATTTCGGCATGGCGCCACTTTTAATCGGCATGGTGATCGTCGGCTTCGGGACCTCCGCGCCGGAAATGCTGGTTTCAGCGCTGGCCGCTGTTCAAGGAAACCCCGGCATCGCCCTGGGCAACGCCTACGGCTCAAATATCACCAATATCGCACTTATATTGGGCCTGACGGCCGTTATCAGTCCCATCACCGTCCATTCCCAAGTGTTGCGCAAGGAGCTTCCCATCCTTATCGCCGTCACGGGACTGGCCGGATGGCAGGTTTGGGATGGGGAAATCACCCGGATCGAGGCAGTAGGGCTTCTGGGGGTCTTCGGCGGCCTGATGGCCTGGACACTATGGCAAGGCGGTCGGAAGAAGGCCGATGCGCTGGGCCTCCAGTTGGAGCAGAAGCTCGAAGTCCGTGAAATGCCGCTCCGCCGGGCCATCCCATGGCTCGTGGTGGGCTTTATTCTGCTCGTTGTCAGCTCCCGCATCCTGGTCTGGGGCGCGGTGAAAATCGCCCATGGTTTCGGCGTCAGTGATCTGATCATGGGCCTGACCATCGTTGCGGTGGGGACTTCGCTTCCTGAACTGGCTTCTTCCATTATCGCGGCCCGGAAAAAAGAGCACGACATTGCACTGGGGAACGTGCTCGGTTCCAACTTGTTCAATACGTTAGCGGTGGTCGGCATCGCGGGGTCGATTCATCCCATGTCGGTGGGGCCGGAGACCTTGTCGAGGGACATTTCGGTCATGGCCGGGTTGACGATTTTTTTGTTTGTCATGGGATATGGGTTCCGCAAGCCCGGCCGGATCAACCGATTTGAAGGTGCGGCCTTGCTGATCTGCTATCTCGGTTACACCATTTACCTGATAAGCGGCGTTATCGGGAATTGAGCGATCCGGGAGATCCCTTCGTGCTCATCCGGAAATCGGATGGGCACGGTTTAAGACTGGGGGCAGGTTGGCGGCTCCGGGTCAATTCTACCTAGTGCCCGTCCATAAATGGCTATTTTGCCCGATATCCGCGTTGCGCTCAAAATTTTATCCTCGGAATAACGGTCGCGGCTCGGAACCGGG
>CAZWGY010000419.1:0-4377 GCA_964633575.1 uncultured Desulfobacteraceae bacterium | reverse complement strand
CGAGCCGCTGTTTCCCTTCAGGACCAATCGCTCGCCCCGGTCCACGACCAGATCGACGTCGGCCGGCCCCACCATCGGCCGGCGACCGGCGGTGTAGATCCGGGTCAGGCCCTGGGCGGAGATAAGCGGAGATTCGGTTTGACCAGACGGCATGGGACGGGAGCTCCGGATGCGGTTGATGTCCGTTGAGGCGACTTTGGGTTGAACCGTATCACGATTTGGGCTATGACAAAAGCCTCATTGACGGCGCAATCCGCCGGAGTTCCCCGTGCGGTTTATCCTTTCGCCGAAGCACCCGACACGATACCCAATGACCGACAGCCATTCGACAACCGACCGCGAGACCCCGCTCTGGGAGGTGGTGGCGCTCAGTGATGTCGAGTTTCCGGCCGTTCCCGCCAGCGTCGCCGCCACCAAGGGGATAGCTCGATTCCTGCGGCGGTTCCGTCCCAACAAGGCCGCCGACCAGCCCCCGAAGCGGGCGGAGGCGGATCTCCAGGCCCTCTCCGACGCCCGGCGGGACCGGCTGGTCCCGCCCATCCGATGGGATGCGGCCGCCAGGGCGTTAAGCAACCGGCTCGGGGCCTGGCCATCCTCGGGCGCGTCTCACCAGCCGATCCGGTTTTATATCGGCCCCCCGTTCAGCGGCATCGCCGAGACCCTGGATGTCTGGGCGAGGTCCTCCGGCTGGCCTCGGGTCGAGCCCCCGACCCCGGACCAGATTCTGGCCGGGGATGAGACCTGGATCACCGCCGTGGCCGACGCCGCGCCTTCGGGCGGTTGGGTGCTCCCCCATCTGGAGCATTGTTACCTTCGCCACCCCGACGGCCTTCAGGGTGTGCGCCGGTTTCTGGCCCGGGCCGTCTCCGGAGAACTTGGACCGGGGCTCATCGGGTGCGACAGTTGGGCCTGGGTTTTTCTCCAGAAGGTCTGGCCGGTGCCCCATCCCGAGGCAATGGCTCCGCAAGCCTTCTCCGGGGAGCGGTTGGCGCGGCTCTTCCGGCGATCACTCCAGGATGCCGCGAAAACCCCGGTTCGGGTTCGCCATTCGGTGACCGGCGAGGATGTCCTTCCGACCCTGAGCCCGGACGACTCCGACCGCGAAGACGTCAGCTCGGAAATGAAGCGACTGGCTTACGACAGCCTGGGCAATCCGGGGATCGCCCAGGCGTACTGGCGGTCCCGGCTGCGGACGGCCCCGGACGATCCCAAGGCGGAGACCTCTCCGTCGAAGGAAACCGGGGAGCCCGGAGAGCCGGAATGCCTGTGGCTCTCCCCCGAATTGAACGCGCCCGTCATGCCGTCGCCGACGGGAGAGGAAGCGGACCTGGTCCTCCACGCGCTTCTGCTCCACAACGGGCTGTCCGCGTCCCTGATGGCCGAGCTGCTGCCGCTGTCTCACCCGACCGTGGTCTCGGTCTTGCTGAACCTGGCCGCCCACGGCATCGTGGAACGGCGGGGGAACGTTTTTCGAGTGACCGCTTATGGCTACATCCCGGTGCGCGTTCACTTGCGCGACCGGGACTACCTGACCGCTTACGCTTACGGTTGAGGGAGCTATGGGAACCCATCCGGACATTGCCGAAGTCTTCAAGACCCTGAGCGGGAGCGCCGTCATGGTGATCGGCGGGATCATCGCCGGGGCCGTCCTGCTGATCCTCGTCAGCGAGCGGGCCCTGCCCTGGCTGGCCAACCGGCTCCATGGCAAGCACCGCATCCGGCTCCTCGCGGCCGTGCCCCTGGTGCGGCTGTTGATCTCCGGTTGTGCGGTGGTCCTCGTCATCCCCCGGCTGGTCGAGCCCACCGTCCAGAACATGGTGGCGATCCTGGGCGCGGTGGGGCTGGCCGTCGGGTTCGCCGTGAAGGATTACGTCAGCAGCATCATCGCGGGAATTGTAGCGGTCAACGAGATGACTTACCGGACGGGCGACTGGGTGACGGTAGGGGACGACTATGGAGAGATCACCCACATCGGCATGCGGGCCCTGGAAATCCTGACGCCGGATGACACGGTTGTGGTCATCCCCCACCAGCAACTCTGGAACGAACCCATCCACAACGCCAACGACGGCGGCCCCAATCTCATGTGCGTGATCAATTTCTATCTCGACCCCGACCACGACGCGGCCGCGATCCGGGATCTGCTCCACGACGTGGCCCTGACCAGCCCGTTTCTCCAAGCCGGTCAGCCGATCCGCGTGACCGTCCGGGAGACGCCGCGAGGGACCCATTACCGGTTGAAGGCTTACCCGATCGACCCGAGGCAGCAATTCCGGTTCGGCACCGACCTGACGGTCCGGGGCAAGGCGGCCCTGATCCGCCGGGGAGTGGCCATGGTCACGCCGCAAGCATGGGGTGGGGAATCGGAGTCCTGACGGCGAGGCGCAATTTTTCCTTGCATTGGGAGCCCGGATTCGATTGGATGGGGAAGGCGGGAGCCGGAAGCTTATGGCGGTCGGTTTCCACAGTCCCGAACCCATTTAAAAAGGAGACCCGACCATGGGCAAGTACCTCATCTACGGCGTAATTCTGCTGATCACCGCCTTTGCGCTCAATTTCTTCAACATCGTCAACATCCCCTGGCTCGATGTCCCGTTCAGCCTGGAAGAAAAGGAAAAGGGCGGGAAAAAAATTCAAGAAGCGGCGGACGAGGCTCTGGGCGAAACCCGTTGAAGGGGGATGGGGACGGCTCATGCGGCGTCGGTGCCGGCCATGGCCCCGTTTGATGCCGACGGCCCCCCGGCCCCGGCGCTCCGGGAATACGCGGTCCGATACGGTTTGGCGATTGACGGGGTGGTCCACCGGGCCGGGAGCTTCCGGTCGTCGGGACGGCGCCTGGCCGGGCACCTCTTCCTTCCGATTAAAGGATATCCAGCCGGCTCGGCGGTGGTGATCCACGGTTATTTCGACCACACGGCCGTGATGGCGCCGCTGATCCGATTTCTGGTCGGGCGGGGGATGCGGGTGGCGGCGTTCGACCTGCCGGGCCACGGGCTGTCCGAGGGTCGTCGGGCCGCCATTAACGATTTCGCCCGGTACGGCGACGCCCTGGCCGACTGGCTGGCGGTCGTCGGCCCGGCCCTGACCGGCCCGGTGGTTCTCATCGGCCACAGCACCGGCGGAGCGGCGATCCTCGACTATCTCCGGCGATACCCCGACCCGCGGATCGCCGGGGTGATCCTCGCCGCCCCGCTGGTCCGGCCGGCCCATTGGGGTTTTGTCCGGCGGGCCGCCCACCTGTTCCACCCCCTGATCGAAACCGTTCCCCGGATTTTCCGGAAGAGCTCGTCCGACCCGGAGTTTCAATCTCTTATCCGGTCCGACCCGCTCCAGCCGCGAAAGATCCCGCTGGTCTGGGTCCGGGCGCTATCAGGATGGGTCCCGAGGCTCGACGAGTGCTCCTGGCCGCCGTTGCCAATCTGGGTCATTCAGGGGACGGCCGACGGGGTGGTGGACTGGCGCTACAACCTCGATTATCTGTCGCGGAAGATCCCGGGGCTGGTGATCCGTCGGATTCCGGGGGCCCGGCACCATCTCTTCAACGAGCGGGCCGAATTGCGGCGGGAAGCCCTGGGGGCGGTGGCGGAGGGTTTGGAAGCAATGGCCACCGGGCCTTGAACCGGCCCGGTGGCGGGGGAGGGGATCAGCGATCCCTGAAGACGAGCCGGCCGCCCATCAAGCCGGCGATGACGGCGAGGCCCAGCGCGGCCAGGTTGATCACGATGAAAATCCACCGGCCGGCGCCGGGAGTGGTGATCACCTCGGGATCGACGATCCACCAGAGGGTCAGAAAAAGGGTGAGGATCGTCACCCCGGCCCCACAGGCCAGCTTGGTCAGAAAGATGTCGGTCCGGGCGCCCTTGTATTTATGCCGCCAGCTCTTGTATCCGGTGAAAAGGACCGCCGGCATGGCCAGAAAGACGATGATCGTGTTGCATAAGGCGGCGGTTTCGAGAACCCGGCAGCCGAAAATCAGGGCCAGGACGGCAAATCCCACCGCCACCGGCAGGACGCCGTTGGGGATGTGGACGCTGATGGGATGGGCGTGGAGACGGTCAAGCCGCTCGCCCAAACGGTCCTCGGGCTCCTCCGGAGCAATTGTCGAAGCCGCCCGGGGTGATACCACGCCGGGGCGGGGCTCGGGGGTTTCGCCGGGGGTCGGCTTGGAATCCGGCACGGCCGGGGCCTCCGCCGGTTCGGTGATCTCCACGAACTGACTTTTGTCCGCGCCGCATACCGGACATTTATCCGGCGGCTCATCCCCGGTGTGGACATAGCCGCAAACCGAACATTTCCATTTCCTCATGATTCGCCTCCGTCTCTATCGATTTGAGGTCATCGAGACCTCCGAGGTTTCCAAAACCTCGGAGGTCTTTT
>CAZWGY010000418.1:0-4432 GCA_964633575.1 uncultured Desulfobacteraceae bacterium | reverse complement strand
GACATCGACCACAGCCAGGCCGTTGATCTGGCCGACGCCATTGCCGCGCTTCAAATCACCGCCGGTATTTCGTCAACCGAGGTCTATCTCGATGCCGACGTGAACGGCGACGGCCGGATCGGGACCGCCGAGGCGATATTCGCCATCCGGACGGCGGCCAATAATTAAGCCGTCGTATCGCTTTCAGGGGCAATGAAGATCCATATCGCCCGGACGGCCGGATTCTGCATGGGGGTGCGCCGGGCCGTGGAGATGGTCCTCGACGCGCCGGCCAAGCACAAAAAGCCCATCTACACTTATGGGCCCCTGATCCACAACCCCCAGGTCCTCTCCCTCCTCGAAGAAAAGGGGATCACGGTCTTAAACGAGATCCCCGACGCCGGCCGGGGCACGGTCCTCATCCGTGCCCATGGGGTCCCGCCCGAGGCCCGGAGTCAGTTGGAGGCGGCCGGGTTTACCGTCATCGACGCCACCTGCCCTCGGGTGATCAAGGTCCAGCGGATCATCCAGAAGCACGCCGCCGAGGGAAGCGAGGTGATCATCATCGGGGACCGGGATCACCCCGAGGTCATCGGTCTCCTCGGCTATGCCGGCAACCGGGGCCATGTGGTGGGAGGGCTTTCCGATCTCAAAGCGCTCCCGCCGTATGACCGGGCCATCATCGTCGCTCAGACCACCCAGAACACCCGGCTTTTCGAAGAAATCCGGTCCTGGGCCGCGGACCACCGGCCGGATTACCGGATCTTCGAGACCATCTGCGATTCCACGGAACGGCGGCAGGCGGAGGTCAAGCGGCTGGCCGAATCGGTGGACGCCCTGGTGGTGGTCGGCGGCCGGAACAGCGGCAACACTCAGCGTTTGGCCGAAATCGCCCGGGAGTCGGGAAAGCCGGCTCAGCACGTCGAGACCGAGGAGGACCTCTCAATAGAGCCGTTCCGGTCGGCCCGCCGGATCGGGATCACCGCCGGGGCGTCCACGCCCAACTGGATTATCCGACGGATCTACCGGTCCCTCGAGACCCTTTCCGCGACGGGGGCGGCCGGCGGGCGGCGATGGCGCTTTGTGATCCAGCGTCTGCTTCTTTTGACCAACATCTACGTCTCTCTGGGCGCCGGATGCCTCTGCTATGCGTGTACCCGGCTTCAGGGGCTGCCCCGGTCGTTTCCCTACATCCTCATCGCCATCCTCTATGTCCAGTCGATGCACATGCTCAACCACCTCACCGGCCGGGAGGAGGACCGCTACAACGACCCGGATCGGGGGCGGTTTTACAGCACCCACAAGAAACCCCTGGCGCTTTTGGCCCTCCTGACGGGCGGGGCCGGTCTGATCCTGGCCCTGACTGTGGGCCGCCTGCCCTTTCTGATTCTCCTGGTGATGAGCCTCATGGGGTTGTCCTACAACGTCCGGCTGATCCCCGAACGCTGGGCCAGGGGATGGCGGTACCGACGCATCCGGGACATCCCCGGCTCCAAGACGGTCCTCATTGCCAGTGCCTGGGGGGTGGTGACGGTGGTTCTGCCGCCGCTGTCGGCCTGGGGAGCCCTGACGCCCGCGGCCCTCCCGACCCTCCTCTGGGCGACGGGGATGGTCTTTGTCCGGACCGCGTTTTTCGATATCCTCGACATGCAGGGGGACCGGATTGTCGGAAAGGAAACCTTGCCCATCCTCTTAGGGGAGAAGCGGACGCTGACCCTGTTGAAGCGGATGCTGGTCGGAATCGCGCTGGTGCTGGCGCTTTCCGCCGGATTCGGCGGGATCGGCCCCCTGGGACTCCTGCTGGCGAGTTGCCCGCTCCTCCTCTATTGGGTGTTAAAAGCCCACGAGGAAGGGCGGATGCAGCCCGGCATCCGTTTGGAGCTTCTGGTGGAAAGCCACTTTGTCCTGACCGGCATCCTCACCCTGGGATGGATGTTCGTCGCGGGGATCACCTGATCAAGATGGCGGGATTTTCATAAGGCGGGGGGCTCGGTGCCTTCGATCAACCGTCGGATGTTGTCCTTGTGGCGGACGGCGATGAGGACCCCGGCCAGGGCGGCCCCGATGGTGATCGCCCCGGACCCGGTGGCCTCCCAGAGGATCACCGGCAGAGCGGCGACGGCGGCCAGGGAGCCGACGGAAACCCGGCTGGTCATGCAGACAAACAGAACAAAAACGAGGAGGGCGACCAGGACGCCCGCCGGTGACACGGCCAGAAAGCCCCCGGCGGCCGTCGCGACCCCCTTGCCGCCCTCACGGAAGCGCAAAAAAACGGGATAGATATGGCCGAGAACGGCCAGGAGAATGACGGCCGAGACGAGTAGCTCGCCGGCCGGAGTGCCGGGGGGGAAAATCCGGGTTGCCAGGATGGCCGGAACCGCCCCCTTGGCCATGTCGAGCATGAGGGTGATTACGCCCAGCGGAGTCCCGGCCACCCGACGGACGTTGGTGGCCCCGATGTTGCCGCTGCCCTCCCGCCGGACGTCATGCCCGGCGACCCGTGCCAGGATCAGGCCCCAGGGGATGGACCCGAGAAAGTAGGCGACGATGGCGATGTTCAGGCCGGCGGCGATCTGAAGCGGGGTCATGATGTCGGTCTCCTCCAATGGTCCGGGTTTTGATCCGGGGCGGCGAGGTCAAAAACGGTTGCCTCGGTTCCTGAATACCATTTATAACCGATTTTGAAAATGCTCAATGGAGGGTTGCCGATGGAGCCAGACGATGATTTCGAGACCCCGGTGGTGATGCCCATCACCGATGAGCTGGATCTCCACACGTTCCGCCCGAAGGACCTGCCCGACCTGCTGGATGATTATTTCGAGGCCTGTGTGGACCTCGGCATCTTGTCGGTCCGGATAATCCACGGAAAGGGCGGCGGCGCCCTCCGGCGAGGGGTCGAGGCGATCCTCCGGCGTCACCCCCGGGTGGCTGCATTTCGAGGCGCGCCGCCGGATGCCGGAGGATGGGGGGCAACCTTAGTCGATCTGAAACCCACGGGCCCGGGGCCCGAAAACACGACATCGGAGGAACCATGAAGGTTATCGTTGCGGGAACCGGTTACGTTGGATTGGTCCAGGCGGCCGTCTGCTCGGAATACGGCCACGAAGTCTATGCCTACGACAATGACGTCGACAAGATCGCCGCCTTTTCCAGTGGCCACACGGAGGACATCGAGCGCTACGTCAACGAGCCGGGGCTGGCCGGAATCATCAAGGAAACCATCGGCAAATACCTGTTTTTTTCATCCGACCTCGCGTCGATCATCGACGGGACCGACGCCATCTTTCTCTGCCTGCCCACCCCGGCCAACCTGAACGGCTCCACCAACCTCACCTTTTACGACGCGGCGGCCCGGGAGATCGCCGAGGCGGTCGCCACCCGGACCGACGACCGTCGGCTGGTCTTCATCAACAAGTCCACCGTCCCCATCGGCACCGCCCGGCACCTCCAGACCATCCTAGCCGAAGCGGGGGTGAAAAACGCCGGGGTCTGCTCCAACCCGGAATTCCTCGCCGAAGGCACCGCCGTGACCGACGCCCGGAAGCCCGACCGGGTGGTGGTCGGGTGTGATACCACTAAGGATTTCCGGATTCTCCGACGGATCTACTCCCAGTTTTTAAACCACGTCCGGATCAAGTACATCGAAACCACGCCGGAGACGGCCGAATCGATCAAGTACGTCGCCAACACCATGCTGCTGACTTACATCTCCTTCTGGAACGGCGTGGGAGCCAAGATCGGGGAGCGCTTCCCCAACGTCCGGATCGACGACCTCCGGCTGGGGGTCACCGCCGACGACCGGATCAGCACCTGGGGGTCATTTGTGAGCAACGGGGCCGGGGGAAGCTGTTTCGGGAAAGACATCGCCTCGCTGATCTACCAGCTCCGGGGGGTCAACGTGAGCACCAAGATGCTGGAAGCCTCTTATGAGGTCAACGAGTATCAGAAGGTCTATCTCATCGACCGGGCCGTCAACGAGGCCGGCTTCCAGCTCAACAACAAAACCGTCGCGGTCCTCGGGCTGGCCTTTAAAAAGCACACCAACGACATGCGCGACGCCTCATCGATCAAGGTCGTCGAAGGCCTCCTCGGTCGGGGGGTGGCCCAAATCCGGGCCTACGATCCCCTGGCCAACGACACCGCCCGGAAAGTCTTCGACCCCTCAAGGAACATCCTCTTCGAAAAGGTCGCCTATTTCGACACGACCAAGGCGGCCATCGAGGGCAGTGATGCCCTGTTCATCTCATCGGACTGCGAGGAGTTCCGGGGGCTTTCCCGGACGGTCGAGGAGACGGTCCGCCCCCCCTACCTGATCATCGACGGCCGGCGGATGATCCCCGACTTCGAGGACCTCACAAGCCGGGGCTATACTTACATGGCCGTCGGATCGATGGTGATCAGTCCCACCGAGCCGGTGGACACGGCCCGTCAGGTGGTTTAGGGGGTTCGTTAG
>CAZWGY010000417.1:0-4436 GCA_964633575.1 uncultured Desulfobacteraceae bacterium | reverse complement strand
ACCTATCACCTATCACCTATAGCCTATCACCTATCACCTATCACCTATAGCCTATAGCCTATAGCCTATCACCTATTACCTTAATTCTCGGCGCCGGGGTCTTCCAGAACCCGGATCGGGTCCACAACGAGGACGATCCGGCCGTCGCCCAACAGCGAGGTCCCGGAGATGATCCGAATCCCCCGGAAGAACGGTCCCAGGGGCCGGGTGAGGATACCTTCCCATCTGATGATCCGGTCCACGGCCAGCCCCAGTTGCCGGCGTCCCATCCGGACCACGATGATCGAAACCTCCCCGGCCGGGTCGCCCCGCCGCTGGGACCGGGCCGGCCGCCGGTCAAGGATGTCGGCCAGCGGGGCGAGCATCAGGGGGGAGCCGTCCAGAGCAAGCCGTTCCCGGCCGTTCAGGGTCCGGATTTCGTCCCGCCGGACCCGGAGGGTTTGCCTCACGGCGGAGATGGGCAGGGCGTAAACCGTCCCGTCGGCCTCGGCGAGCAGGGCATCGGTGATGGCCACCGTCAGGGGAACGGCCAGCCGGATAACACATCCTTCGCCCGGAGTGCTGGAAATCGTGACATTCCCCCCGATTAGCCGGAGGTTGTTCCGGACCACGTCGAGCCCGACTCCCCGCCCGGAGGTCCGGGAAGCCGACGCCGCCGTGCTCATCCCCGGCAGGAAGACCAGATCGAGGCATTCGGCCGGGCTCATCCGGTCCAGCTCCGCCGTGGCGACAAGCCCATTCCGGGCGGCCGCCGTTCGGACCGCCTTCGGATCGATCCCCCCGCCGTCATCGCTCACCTCGATCACCACTTGGGGACCCTCCTGCCGGGCCGACACCCGGATCGTTCCGGTTTCGGGTTTTCCGGCCCGGCGTCGGCGGTCGGGGGGCTCGATCCCGTGGTCCATGGCGTTTCGGATGATATGGACCACCGGGTCGGCCACCTGCTCGATCACCTTCCGGTCGATCTCGACCGCTTCGCCCCTTGTGATCAGGCGAACCGATTTCCCGCTGTCGTGGCTCAGATCCCGGATGATCCGGGGAAGCCGCTCGAAAAGCAGCCGCATCCGGACCAGCCGAAGGCGCATCACGTCGTCCGAGAGCTCGGCGGCGATCCGGTCGATCCCGGCCGCGGCAACTTTCAACCCCGCCCGGACGGCGGCCGCGTTCCCCGGCGCGTCGAGGAGATCCACCATCTCTTTCAAGGTGTTTTTGGCGATGGCCAGCTCGGCGATCCGGTTGATGAAGCCGTCCACCCGCTCAGGGGCCACCCTGAGCTCCCGGTCGAAGGTTTCGGCCACCGACGCCACGCCTCGAGGGGCTTCCCGAGGGTCGGGGGCCGCCGGCCGTCCGGAGTCGGCGGCCGGGTCGGCAACGGGGTCGGCGGCCGTCTGACCCGCCCGCTCGATCCGCTCCAGGAGCCCGGTCACGTCGGTCTCGGCGTAAGTTTCCGCCAGAACCCGGTCGTTCATGGCCCGGAGATGGTCCAGGGCCTCGAGGCAGACTTCGACGACGGCTTCGGTGACGGGAATCTCGTTTCCCCGGACGGCGTCCATGAGGTCCTCGAGGTCGTGGGCCAGGGTGTTCATGTCCCGGAGCCCCAGGTAATCGCTGTTGCCCTTGACGCTGTGGATCGCCCGGAAGGCCGATGCGATGGCCTCCGGGTGAGCCGGCTCGGCCTCGAGGGTCATGAGCATCCGCTCGAGGGTATCGAGATGGGCCGCCACCTCCGCGTGAAACTGCCGTTTCATCTCCGGGGTGATCAGCGAGCTCAGGTCGCGGCGGGTCATCGGCTCTCTCCGCGGCATGGCGGGGAGACGCCCCACTGGGGATCTCGGGCGGTCATGGCCGGCGGACCCCGCGCCGCTTCGGAAGAGGGGAGAGGCCGGCCCGGCCGGCCGGGACGTTGTCGATATTTAGAATCCGGGCCATGGCCGCCGGAGTCAGGGGATCAGGCCGAAAGAACGGATTTCGGCCAGAACCTTCTCCTTCTGAATGGGCTTGATGATATAGGCGGTGGCCCCGCCGTCGTAGAAGGCCCGGACGACGGTCTTGGGATCGTCCAGGGCGGAGATCATGAGGACCTTGGCTTCGGCCGAGCCCCGGATGTCGTGCTCGGCTTCCACCGCCCGGATTCGTTTCAAAGATTCGTTTCCATCGACATTGGGCATCATGATGTCCATGCAGATGAGGTCATAGGGGGTCCCGTCGGCCAGGGCCATCCGAAAGGCCTGGACCGCTTCCTCGCCGTCCACCACCACATCGCAATCCCCGTAAGGGTTGAGGATCTCCTTGAGCATCCGCCGGGCGACGAAATCGTCTTCCACGATCAATATTTTCATGGTGTTCTCCTCTGGGGCGAGCCGCGGCCGCCCCATTTCAACCGCATCCGTCATATTCTCGGGGGAGTGGGCGCCGAGGCCCGCTCGATCCGTTCCAGGAGGGTCCGGGCCTTATCCCGGTCTCCCCGCCGGACGGCCAGCAAGAGCCGGAACGCCTCGTCGGCGGCAGTTCCGGCTCCGGCGGCGTCGGCCGTCTCCCGGAGGTTCCGGATTGCCGATTCGAGCCGATCGGTCGAGCCTCCGTCCAGAGCCTCGGAGATCTCCGCCAGCCGTTGCCGCAAAATCTCTTTTTGGGGATCTCCGCCGCCGGCCGCTTTCCCCCCGGCGGTGGCGTCGGCGTCCGCCACCGGAGCTTCACTCCCGTCAGTCGGGCCGTCCCCGTCCAGGTAAGGGCGGATTGCCTGGAGAAAGGCGTCCCGGTCGATGGGTTTGGTGAGAAAGCCGTTCATGCCCACGGCCCGGCACCGGTCCCGGTCGTCGGCGAAGGCGTGGGCGGTCAGGGCGATGACCGGGATGTCCGGATACCGCCGCCGAAGGCGGCGGGTGGCCTCGAGGCCGTCCATCCCCGGCATCCGGACGTCCATGAGGACCAGATCGACGGGACCGGTTGCCAGGGCGTCCAGGACCCCCCGGCCGTCATTAACGGCGGTGACGGCGTACCCCCCATCGGTCAGAAACCGCCGGAAAACCTTCTGGTTGACGGGATCGTCCTCGGCCAGCAGGATGTGGGGCCGGCGCCGGCTCGGGCGGACACTCGGGTCCGCCCCCGCGATGCCGTTGTGGAAGGTCCGTTCTCGCCCGGCAAAGAGGATGGCGTTGTCCGGCTCCCCGGCCGCATCAGCCTCGTCGGCCGCCGGGAGGCCGAAGGGGACCTCGAAGGTAAGCTCACTGCCCACCCCGGGCCGGCTTTTCGCCTCGATCCGGCCGCCCATGATCTCCACCAGTTTTTTGCAGATGTTGAGCCCGAGCCCGGTGCCCTCGAAGCTCCGGCTGGCGGTGCCGTCGGCCTGAACAAACGCATCGAAGATGGTCGGCAGCTTGTCGGCCGGAATCCCGACGCCGGTGTCGGTCACGGTAAACCGGAGCCGGACGGTCGGCGGGTCCCCCGCTTCGGCCGCCGGGTCCGGAATCCGGGTCACGGTCAGGCGGACTTCGCCGTCGTCGGTAAATTTGATGGCGTTTCTCAGGAGATTGACGAGGACCTGGCGAAGGCGGCCGGCGTCGCCCACCAGCCGCCGGGGGATGTCGTCGGCCAGATCACGGCGGATATCGAGCCCTTTGTCCCGAGCGTCAAAGGTGAGGGGGGCGATGGCCGAGCTGATCACCGACTGGAGCCGAAGCTCGGCCGCCTCGAGGGTCACCTTTCCGGCCTCGATCTTGGAAAAATCGAGGATGTCGTTTAAGAGATTCAGGAGAGTGTCGGCCGAATGGCGGGCCAGGTCGAGGTATTCCCGCTGGGTCGGGGTCAGGTCGGTGTCGAGGGCCAAATCGAGCATCCCGATGACCCCGTTCATGGGAGTCCGGATCTCGTGGCTCATGTTGGCGAGGAACTCGCTTTTGGCCCGGTTGGCCAGCTTGGCGTCCCGGGCGAGCCCGTTGGCGCGGCGGACGGCGTGCTGGAGCTTCTCGTTCGCCTGCTCGAACTGCCGGGTCCGCTCGGCCACCCGGGACTCCAGCTCCCCCTTGAGCTTCCGGAACGCCCCCTCGGTGGCCTTCTGCCGGGTGATGTCCCGGCCGAAGATGGCCACCCGGATGACCCGGCCGGCCGCGTCAAAGACCGGGCAGAGCTGGTTGTCATTGATCCGCCCGTTGTTGTCGTCCTCGAACCGGACCCTTTGGCCGGTGGAGATGACCTGGGCGGCCTTCTCCCGACGCCTCCGGGCCACCTGGGGCGGCATGAAGTTGAACACAACCCGGCCCACCAGCTCCCGCCGGGGATAACCGATCCGACGGGCGGCCACGTCGTTCAGGGCGAGGATGACCCCGGCCGGGTCGATCAGGATCGCCGTCTCGGTAAAGGCGTCCAGAAGGGCCTGTTCCGTTTTCACGGCGAGGTCCGGTTCGGCCGGCGGGGCCTGTAGATGGGATTCGGTCATA
>CAZWGY010000416.1:0-4451 GCA_964633575.1 uncultured Desulfobacteraceae bacterium | reverse complement strand
TTGCTCTAGCAAGGCGGGTCCCAATAACGTCTAAGGTAACTGGCGCGCGTTGGCGCGTCCAGTTGACCGCCTTGTTAGCCACCCGGATTGTAATTCAAGGTTTTTCATATGTTCACCATAATGGCTGTCATAGCCAAAGATATACTGCCACCAGACATCAGCTTCGCACTTGAGCCCTTCAAGCTGCTCGGTTTCATCTAGATCCATCAGAATATCCGCGCAGTCATCAATGGAATCGTACATCTCACCATCAATTTCAATGAACCCCTGATGATCGACCGTGTAAGTGACGATTTCACGCGCTCTTGAATACTCCATTCGCAATCCGTCCGGATCATTCTCATCAATCACATCCGCCCGATTGCGATTGGCTTCAATCTCTGCCCTGATGGCGGGAAACATCGAAACCAAATCTGGTATCGTGCGCTTGGGTCCATTCCGTAGGACTGTCAGCAGGGATTTGTATTCCCGTGGGTACATCGGATTGGCTTTGGTGGCTAACCCCACATGATCAGGGCGGGTATCACGATCACCCCCCCGCGCCTGAAAATATATTTAAAACACAAAATACATTAAAAATATAAAAATGTTAAATGGATTTTTTTAAAATTTAATCCGTGTCTATTCGTGCTCATTCGTGGTTCCGAATTTTTCGATTGGAGCACGGGCGTCTCGGATTATGACGATATAATTTTGATCCAGACGCGGATATCTGACAAATTGGCCATTTATGGATGGACATCCGCTATTTCCGCGTCATCACCCAGACGCCGGCCCACTTTTTCATCATGGCCTCACCCCCGTCGGGCTCCGCGGCGACCGATTCCTGGAGCTCACGGCATTTCCGTTGATAGGCGGCGGCAGCGGGGTCGAACCGAACAATGGCGGAAAATTCAGCTTCGGCATCCGCCAACCGGCCCTCGTAAAACCGGGCCAGGCCCTCGGCAAAGGCGCCGTAGATTTCCTTTTTGGCGTCGTATTCCTTCAGATACATCGGCTCCAGGACGGTCACGGCCGTGTCCGCCTTGCCCACCACCTGGAGCCGGCCCAGCTCCCGAAAGCCGAACTCGGCGGCCATGGCATCCCGAGTGTGTCCGGATATCATCAGGTAGGTCCCGAACTCCTTGTTGGCGCCTTCCAGCCGGGCGGCCAGGTTCACGGAGTCGCCGATGGCCGTGTAGTCGAACTTGGTATGGGAGCCGAAGTTGCCCACCACCGCCGGACCGGTGTTGATCCCGATCCGCATCCGGATGTCCCGGTCGACCTTGTCTTTGAACATCTCCCGAAAGTAGGGGCGCATCTGAGCCAGCTTGGCCTGACAGCGCAACGCGGCCCGAACACAGCGGTCGGCATGGTCGGGAACCTCCAGCGGCGCGTTCCAGAAAGCGATAATGGCATCGCCCTCGTATTTATCGACGGTCCCCTCTTCGGAGATAATGATGTCGGTCATGGCGGTGAGATACTCGTTCAACAGGGTGGTCAGCTCCGTCGGGTCGAGCTTCTCGGAGATGGAGGTGAAGGACTCGATGTCCGAAAAAAAGATGGACAGGGTACGCCGTTCGCCCCCCAGGGTCAGCTTTTCCGGGTCGTTGATCAACTGCTCGATGACCGCCGGGCTGAGGTAGTGCTTGAACGCATTCTTGATGAACCGCTTCTGATGCCCCTCGGTGGCGTATTTGACCGCCACCCCGAAGAAAACCGCCGTCAACAACGCGGTTTCACAGAAGATCAGATGAAGCCAGTAACCCTTGATGTAGTAGGCCACCGAGACCGCCGGCGGCAGAACCGCGAACAGCAGGGCGACTCCGACGATGGCCGCCGGATGCGTCAGGACGGCCAAAAGCAAGAGGCAGGCCAGAGTCATGACGGCCCCGAGGAAGAGGGTCTGAAGAAACGAAACCTCGGGGACGAAATCCCCGGAGAGGAAGTTGTCCAGGGTGGTGGCGTGGATCTCCACCCCGGGAAAGACCCCGCCGCCGGGGGTCGGGCGGAGATCGAACAGGCCCGGAGCGGAAAAGCCCACGAACACGTACTTGTCCCGGAAAGCGTCCGGGTCATCGATGACCGGGGCTTTGCCTTCCATCATCCGGATCTCGGACTGGACCACAGCGGCGGCGCTGTAAGCCGTGTGGGTGCCGGTGGGGCCCCGGAACCGGAGAATGGCCTGGCCGTCGGAGTCGATGGGGATGCGCCGGTCTCCGACCATGATGCTCCCGGACCCGATCGTGACCCCGGTCTCCGGGTGGTCGATGAAATACGGCCCCAGCCCCAGGGTCGCCAGGTACCGGCCGTCAAACCGGCCAAAGAGGGAAACCCGGCGGTAAACCCCATCCGGGTCCGGGGCAAGCTGGACATTGCAGAGGAGAGCCGCGTTCCGGGCGATTTCGGGAATGGGGAAGGTGGCTTTGGGGTAATTGAGGACCGGGGACTGAGGACCGAGGACTGAGTGTTGAGGGGTGGGGACGTCTTCCCCGGCTTCGCCCGAACCGAGCCGGATATTGATCGCCGGCGGCGATACCCCGTCGGGCCATTCCCCCGAGGTCCCGGTCTCCGTTCCCAGAAAGACGGTTCCGGCAACCCGGCCATGGTCGGCCATGGCGCCCCCCAGGGCCGCGTCATCCCCGGAACCGTATAGCGAAGGCTCGGTAAAGAGGATATCCACGGCCACGGCCCGGGCCCCCCGGCGCTTACAGTGAGAAATAATGGCGCCGTAAACCTCCCGGGGCCAGGGCCAGGACCAGCCGTTGACCTCGCTGCCCCAGTCGAGGCTGTTCTGGTCCACCAGGATCAGGCGGATCTGGTCGCTGGCCGCTCCTTTTTCAGCCAGAAAGCGGGACCGCCAGTCCCAGGTCTTGGCCTCCCAGGTCTCAAGCCACCCCAGCCGCCAGAGCCCCAGGGCGACCGCCACCCCGATGAGCCCGGCGCAGACGACGAAGACCCGCCGGTCCAGCTTGGCAAAACGTCCGGCCAAAACCGGGTCAGACGCGCTTCATGGCTGACTCGAACCGCCGCTGACGGGCCTTCGGCGATTCCACCGGCTTGGCCCCCGCCACCTGGGCGCTAATCTTCTTAATCCGCTTTTCCGGTGACGGGTGGGTCTTGGCAAAATCCAGGCCGCCGGGTTTCAGTTGGGATTGCATGACCGTCAGCATCTCGGTGAGCCCGGCCGGGTTGTACCCCACGGTCTTCAGAGTGGCCACCGCGTCGGCATCGGCGGCAAACTCCTGGGACTGAGAGTATCCGCTGTTGACCAGGGTCTCGATGATGTCGGAGATCGAGTTCTCGAAGACCGACGTCAGCTTGGCCAGGTCCTGGCCACCGAGGCTTTTGGCGCTCTCCGCCCCGATGATGGTCAGAGCACTGGTGATCCGGGCGGTTTTGATCGCCCCCAGGCCGTGCTTGAGCCCGACATGGGCTACCTCATGGGCGAGGACGGCGGCGGCGGCATCCTCACCGGTACAGCAGCGAAGGAGTCCCCGGGTCACGAAAATCAGTCCGCCGGGCGCGGCAAAAGCGTTGATCTCGTCGGAATCGAGGATCAGGAAATGATACCCGCCGAAGGTTTCCGGCCGCTGAGAAGCCCGGGCCACCGTCTGCCCCAGGAGGTTGATGTACCGGTTGGCGGCGGTCGCGTTGTACGGCTTGTATTTCTTGAGGATGACCGCTCCCACCGTCCGGCCGATGTAATACTCCTGCTCCGGGGTGATGTCCTGGAAGGTCTTGGCCACTGCCCGGGCGCTCCGGGTCAGAGACTGCCCCTGCTGCTCGGAAATCCAGCCCTGGGATGTGGCAATGGATGAGCCGAGGGCGGTCACCTCCCCCATCGTCTCACAGCCGTAAAGGATGGCCGAGACCGTCGGAATAGCGGTAACGCCCAGGGCCCATCTGCCGGCGAGGGCGAGAAATGCGCGTCTGTCAGTCGGTTTCATTGTCCCTCCGCTAAGGCTTGACATTGCCCGTTTTCAGAAATTGAACCATTTCAGACTGGGAGACGGTGAAGCCCTCCATCCGATCGATCCAGGAGAAATCAGCGTCCGCGTTCCGGGCCTTGAAAGCGTCCTCCACTTCTTCATTGAACCCCTTGCCGGCCAGCGACAGCTCGTCGCTGGTGGCGTATTGGTCCACATCGGCGGCCCCGGCCTTCATGACGATCTTCTTTTTGGTCAGGGCCGACTGATGCATCCAGCCGGTGCTGCCCGCCCCGGAGACCTTGATCCAGTCCCCCTGGTCCCCGGCCACCTCCACCGGCGTGCCGTAGGGAACCTTTTTCAAAATTTTGCCCAGAAACGAAGGCGTGGAACGGAGGTCGCCGGACTTCACCTGGACGCTCATGGTCTCTCCGAACGCCGGCACGGCGAGGAAGACCGCCATCAGCCAGGCGGCAAAAGCCAGTATAAACGGTTGTTTCATCAGGATGTCCTTGTGTTGCGGTCAGTACCGATGGTTCCGGA
>CAZWGY010000415.1:0-4459 GCA_964633575.1 uncultured Desulfobacteraceae bacterium | reverse complement strand
GGTTCAGCCCTCCAAATCCGGAAACCGGTTCATCCGCGACAGCCGTTCCAGCTCCGCCCGGTATCGCCCGTCCCACCCGTCCTTCCGCAACCGGCGGTCGATGAAGAATTTCAAAACCGGTTTGAAAGCCACCCGCCAGATGTCGGTCCAGAGCTTCCCGTCCCGCCGGACCAGCTCGGATGGGTTCCACCAGCCCAGGACGGTTTGTTTGTGGTACCAGAAGGCGTACTGAAGCTCGTCGGCGGTGAGGTGATGGGTCCGGAGGTTGGCCCAGAGGCCGTTGTAGGTTTCGTAGCGATGGGGGTTGGTGACCAGCCCCTCGGCCATGAGGTCCCGTCGGATGCCGGTTTTGGGGTAGGGGGTGAGGATCTGGCAGTAGGCGCCGTCAACGCCCAGGGAGTTGAAAAACTCGTAGTTTTCGATGATCGAGCGGTCGTCGTCGTCGGGAAAGCCGAGGACCAGCCCGCCGATGACCATGATCCCGTGCTTATGGCAGTTTTCCACGGCCTTCCGGGAGATGGCGGCGGTGTTGCCCTTGTGGGCCCGGGCCAGGTTCTTTGAGGAAACGTTTTCGATCCCTAAAAACACCGACTTGACCCCGGCCCGGGCCATGAGCCGGACCATGGGCTCGTTTTTGGCCATGGCGAGGCAGTCGGCCTGGACCACCAGGTTGAGGCGGCGGTAGCCCTTGCGGATGATGGCCTCGGAGACGGTCATCACCCAGTCGGGGTCGAGGACCATGTTGTCGTCGGCGATGAAAATCCAGCGGGTTTTCCGGTTGTAGTAGATGTCGTCGATGTCGGCGATCACCCGGTCCAGGGGATAGGTCCGGAAGCTTTTCCCGTACATGTGGCGGATGGAGCAGAAGTTGCACGATCGGGTGCAGCCCCGCGAGGTCTCCATCACCTCGATGGGGTTGTACATGACGTGGTAACCCCAGGTGAGGCGGCGGCGGTCCCGGATGGGAAGGCCAAGGGTCGAAAGATCCAGAAGATCGCCGGGCGGGTTGTGGATAAACCGGCCGTTTTGGCGGAAGGAGAGCGACGGAATCTCGGCCAGTTGGCCGTCACCGTCCAGAGCGTTGACCAGGCGGCGGAAGGCGGCTTCGCCCTCGCCCCGGATCATGAAATCGATCTGGCCGGCTTCGGGGGAGGCGGCGATCTCTTCGGCCATGAGCGTGGCGTGGTAGCCGCCGATGGCGATCTTCACATCCGGGAGAAGCCGGCGGATGAGGTCGATGATCCGGACGCAGGTGGGGTATTGCCAGGCCATGGCCGACAGCCCCACGATGTCGGGCTGGAGGCGGTTGAGGGTCCGGGTGAGGTACCGCCGGACCCCGCGCCGTTTCCGGATGAGGTCGATGGTGTGGACCCGATGGTGGCGGTCGATGTTCCCGCCCACCGCCGCGATCCCGAGGTTGGGCATGTGGATGGCGGCCTCGTGGATAATGACGGGGGCGATGTCCGGCATCGAGATGAGGACGACGTGTTTCATGGTGCCTCGCTGGATGGCGCGGGCCGGTCCGGCCCGGCCGGGGTTGAGGGTCCGGGGGTCGCCGAAAGGCTGGCCCGGACGGACTCGATGATCTCTGTCAAAGGCTGGGCTCCCCAGGCGTCTGGGCGGACCGTTCCGGCCGGGTCAACGGTGATGGTGACCGGGGCGCCGGTCCGGAACCAGAACCGCCCGGGGGTAAAAATCCGGTCGGTCCCCCGGATCGAAACGATCCGGACCGGGGCCCGGCAACGCCGGGCGATCTTGAAGGCGCCCCGGTGGAGCGGGCCGACCGGGGATTCGTCGTCGCCGGTCCGCCGGGTCCCCTCGGGAAAGACGAAGAGGTTCCCGCCGCCGTCGAGGTAATCCCGCATCCCGGAAATCCCGTCGATCAGGAGGGCTTCGGTCCGGGGGTCGGTATCGGCCGGGAGGTAGCCGGACTGAGCAATGACGCTCCCGAAGATCGGAACCCGGAAGAAGACCGGCTTGACGATGGTCTTGTGGACGGGAAAGATCGCGATCAGGAGGAGCGGGTCGAGATACGACCGGTGATTGGCGACGACCACCGACGACCGGATCTCCCGGACGGCCGGGTCCACCCGGAGAGTCAAACCGGGGGTGATCCAGGTCAGCAGCCGGAAAAAACCCCGATAAAACCGGTGGTTGATCCATTGGAAGGCGACCTCACGGGTTCGGCGGTCCCGGACCGTCCGGGCCGCGAGGTGGCGGGGGGCGAACCCCAGGAGATAGCCCAGGGTGAAGTAGGCCCAGATGGCCAGGGTGACGGCAACGTCGATGAACCACTGCCGCCGGCCGTCGGGACGAGGGTCATTCATCGGCGCGCCTGATCAACAGGCAGGTGTTGACCCCGCCGAAGGCGAAGTTCTGGACGGCGGCAATCCGGAGGTCGGCGGGCTGGTGAGCCGTGACGTGGCGAACCCCGGCGCAGCGTTTGTCCACCTCGTCGAGGTTCAGGGTGGGGGCGATCATCCCGTCCTGGATCATGTAGAGGGTCATCAGGGTCTCGATGACCCCGCAGGCGCCCATGGTGTGGCCCATGTAGCTTTTGAGAGCCACCACCGGGGGCCGGTCCCCGTAGATGTTGGCGATGGCCTGGGCTTCGATGACGTCGCCCATCTTGGTCCCGGTGGCATGAGCGCTGACGAGGTCCACGTCCTCGGGGGCGATCCCGGCGCTGTCCAGGCCGAGGGTGATGGTGGCCTCGATCCCGTCCCGGTTGGGAAGGATCAGGTCCCCGCCGTTGTTGTTGCAGGAAAACCCGATAACTTCGCCCAGGATGGAGGCGCCCCGGCGCCGGGCGTGATCGTAGTCCTCGAGGAGCACCGCTCCGGCCCCTTCGGCCACCACCAGGCCGTCCCGCCGGGCCTCGAAGGGCCGGGGGGTCTTTTCCGGAGTGTCGTTGAAGGCGGTGGAGCAGGCCAGGAGGTTGTCGAAAACGGCCACGGTGGTGGTGTCGTACTCGTCGGCCCCGCCGCAGATCATGGCGTCCTGAAGGCCGAATTTCACGGCCTCGTAGCCAAACCCGATGGACTGGCTCGACGTGGTGCAGGCGGTGGACGAGGCGATGACCCGGCCGGTGATCCCGAACATCTTGGTGATGTTGACGGCGGTGGTGTGGACCATCGATTTGAGATAGTCCACCGCGCTGACCGAGGCGTATTCGTCGGTGTCACCGGAAAAGAACTGCCGGTAAATGTTCCGCTGGATCGTGGGGCTCCCGTGAGTCGAGCCGAAGGCGACCCCGAGCCGGCCGGAGGTGACGAAATCGGGGTCGAGGCCGGCGTCGGCCAAAACTTCCTTGACCACCTGGCAGGCGTAAAAGGCCACCGGACCCATGGTCTTTTTGTAACGGTGAGTGAAGCCGTAGTCGATGGGGTAATCGACGGTCCCGAAGACCCCGGAATGGATGTGGGCCGAGAGGAGGTCGTCCGGCTTGAGCGGCTTGACTCCGGAGACGCCGTCTTTCAGGCTCCGGCGGATGGCGGCCGGGCCGTGACCGATGGGGGTGATGGCCGACCCGGCGGTGATGACGACGCGGCGGCCGGTCATCGGGCCTCCTCGAAAGCGTTCGGATCAGGCATGAGCCGCGTCCATGGCCTGGACATAGTCGCAGATCTGGTTGAGGGTTCGGATCTCCATGGCCTGCTTTTTCTCCTCCTGAGTCAGCCTGGCCCCGATCATCCGCTCGATCTCCACGAGAAGCTCGATGGCATCGATGCTGTCGAACTCGTGGGCCTCCCGGAGGTCATCGTCGAGCCCCGGTGCCTCGATCTCGAACTCCTCCGCAAAAATTCTCATCAACTCTGAAATGATCCCCTCTCGCGTCAACGCCATACCCGCCGTCGGCCCTCCTCGTTTCGGTTGAAGATTCCGTCTCCGGACGTTGTAAAGAGCCACTATTAAATCGATTGCGGGAATCTGTCAAGTAGGAGCCGCAATTCATGGTGAAAGCGATCACCCCCCGTGCATGAAAACTGAGTGCTGAGTGCTGAGTGCTGAGTGCTGAGGACTGAGGACTGAGTGTTCAGTCGAGGGCAACCACGGGGGGTTGC
Source organism: uncultured Desulfobacteraceae bacterium (assembly GCA_964633575.1). GTDB lineage: Bacteria > Desulfobacterota > Desulfobacteria > Desulfobacterales > JAABSP01 > CAYNGG01. The sequence goes on along the minus strand of CAZWGY010000415.1, from coordinate 395 downwards.
CCCTACAATTGGCGCAACCCGTAGGGGCAGGCCCCCGTGCCTGCCCTGTCCCTACAACCGGCGATCCTCAGTCCACAGCACTAATGTATTTTCACGATAAACCCTCATGACCGGGCACCACGATCATTCCCGTGCATGAAAATGGTTTTAAACCACGGAACACACAGAATACACGGAAAACTTATTAAACCACGAAATACACGAAAAAAAATTGAATTTATTTAACCACGAAACACACGAAACACACGAAAAAAAATTAGAATTAAAAATTAGTGTGAATTGGTGTTTATTCGTGGTTCTGGTTTTTCGATTGGAGCACGGGCGCATGTATTTTCAGGCATTGATCATCATTTCGGCTACACGGCATTCAGACCTAACCCCCCTAGCCCCCCTTC
>CAZWGY010000414.1:0-4462 GCA_964633575.1 uncultured Desulfobacteraceae bacterium | reverse complement strand
GGCACCGCGATCACCCCCGTGAATGAAAATGGATTAAGCTGTGAACACCCTCAGACCTCCGAGGTTTCCAAAACTTTGGAAACCTCGGAGGTCTCTATCCGCACTGGCGCGCGGCGCTCCCGGATGTGACGACACCACCATTTTGGCTTGTAGGGGCGGTCGCCGCGGAGCCCGACGGGGGGTGAGGCCATGATGAAAAAGTGGGCCGGAGTCTGGGTGATGACGCGGAAATAGCGGGGTAGGGGAGACGAGGGGAATTCGTGGGCCGCCGCCGCTCAGGTCCATCCGATGGCGGTGATGGCGACCCGGACCCCGTCGATGGTCTCCACGCCGGATAACCGTTTTAGCACCGATTCGTCTTCCATGGGCACGAATAAGGCGATGCTCACGGCGGCCGTCCCGGTCCGGCGGGCATAGCCGGCGGCCTGGCGGCGGGCCGCAGTCAGGCCGGCGGCGTCGACAAAGCTTTTCACCTCGATGATTCCCCGTTTGTCGCCGCATCGGATGTGGAGGTCCACCTTTCCGTTACCGGTGGGAAACTCCGGGCTGACCGCGCATCGCCGGCCGATGGCCGCCAGGAGCCAGGCATAGAGGTGAAAGTGGCTCACGGCCTCCGTCAGCCGAAGGTCCGACCGGCGGGGCTGGTCCTTCCACGGGTCGATCCCGGCGGCCTTGAGCCGTTTGAGATAATCGGTGTAGCGGCGGAGCAGGGCCTCCAGGTCGAGGTCAGGGCCGTCCAGGACATCCGAAAGGTCATCCAGGGGGTGGAGCACCAGGTCCGGCATCCGATCCCCCACCAGGTCTGTGGTCAGGGCCGCATGAATCCGCTGTTGGATAAAGGGATTGGCAAAACAGCAGACTTCAGCGTTTTCACCATCCGGCCGGGTCTCCGTCCGGTAGTCGATGATCCCATTTAAATAGGCGAAGCCGCACCAGGGAGCGTCCAGGGAGAAGTGGATGTCGGATCTCGTGAAGAGAGCCAATATTCGATCTCGATAGGGGCCCCGTGCCTTGGTAACCAGGTTAAGCACGGTATTGTTCCACTCGACGGTCAGGGCTCGCCGATAGACCTCTTTCCAAGCCGTCGGGTCGATAGGGGTCGCCGGCCCCGGATTGTAGGTCTCGGTGAGGAGCTCGCCGAACCAGCAGACAAGTCCAGGCTGGCCTCGGGTCGCCTCGTAGAGGGCCTTTACCACCGCCGGATCGACCGCCTGCCCGCTCTCCGCTTCGTATTGATCAAACAGAGACCGGACTTCCTCGACCGTGAATCCGGGAATTCGCATGGACCGCTGAACGTTGAACGGCGACCCTCGGCCGCTGTCGAGCCCGAGGACCGCCCGGACGCCGACCAGGGCCAGGCCGTGGAGACGGTAGCTGTCCCGATCAAGGTACATGCTCCGGAACAGGGTCATGATCCGGTCGAGGACGTCGGCGGGGAGGGCATCGATTTCGTCGATAAAGAGGATCACCGGGCGGTCGAAAACCCCCTCGTCCCGGTGGAAGAGATTGACCCAGGCATGCCAGCTTTCGGGCACGGGCGGCTTGATGCCGAACCCGTCCCGAAGCAGGTCCGGGGTCCAGTTCAAAAAGGCGGCCGGGGAATCCGTCTTTTCCATGACCACCCCCTGCATGGAGATGATTCCCGACTGAAACCGATTACCGTGACGCCGGGAGATTTCCGCCAGGGCCTTGCGGATCAGCCAGGTCTTGCCCGTCTGCCGGGGAGCCCAGACGGTGAAATAGTGTCCGCCGTCTGGCGGATCTCCCACCAGATCGCGAACCAGGTTGTCCACGAGCTCCCGTCGAGGCACCACGAAGTGGCGGGCTTCATTGACCGGACCGTAGGAATGGAATCTTCGCTTGGGTCGCTTCATGGAATCGCTTTCGGGCGGGGGAACGGCGCGCTCGTCGGGTACCGAGACGCCAAACAAAAACGGGCCGCGTCCGAGGACGCCGCCCGATATCCGGCACGGGGTCGTTCAAAGCCCTTGGTTGACCAGAGGCTTTGAACGATGATCATGAGTCAGGATTATCTCGACACCGGCATTGATTGGGCCGGTGGGAATCACCGTGTTGAAATAACAATAATCCCCCGACGCCGGATGTCAAGCCGTCCCGCCCTTTTTTCGTTGCCGTTTCGAGCTCCCCCGGGCCGGCTGCTCGAACCGGGACTTGACCACGCTCTCCATTCGCTTCTGGAAGGTCTCGAAGAGCTTCCAGCGGACCACCGGGATGTCCAGGAGCATATCCCCGGGAATCCGGTAGATGTCGGTGTTTTCCACCACCCCGACCTGGTAGAGGCTGGTGGTTTTGAACAGGACGCACTCCTCGCCGAAGAAGTGACCCTGGCCGAGGGTCTCGAAGACCTCCCCGTCGATGGTCCGACGCAGTGCCCCGGATTTGACCATGAAGATGGCGGCGTGGACCTCCCGAGGAAATTTCCCGCCCTGTTTGTAGTGTTCGTGGTGCATGGCCTGAGCGAGCTTGTTCTGGGTGGGGTAGGAGACCACTTCTCCGAAAAGCCAGGTCTTCTGGAGAAACCGCCGGTTTTCCTGGAGTTGCTTGATCTCGTGGAAAAGGTTGTTGTGCTTGACGAACTCCGAGTAGAGCGACGAGGGCAATCGCAGGGCCTGGACAAAGTTGGCCGCCCGGTAAGTTCCGGTGATGGACACTCCGTCGAGCGCCGTCATCTCGCCGATCAGCGCCCCGGCGGAGAGGATGCTGTGGACCCCGGTGTTTGTGTGGATCAGCTCGACGTTTCCGGTGAGGATCAGGTAGATATCCTCGTTGACGGCCCCGTCCTTCAACAGGATCGACTCGGGGTTGAAGGTGACGATCCGGTTGTTCAGGAGAATATTGAGCTGATGATGGGGAGCCGCCGGGAAGTAGGTCTGGAGAAACTCCAGGGCGTAAGCGTGGAGATAATTCTGGGAAGTGGGGATGAGGACATCGACCATTCCGAAGGGGGCCCCGGACCCGATTTCCTTCTGCTCGACGGTCAGATCGTCGGAGGTGTGGGAAAGGAAAATCTTGTCCGACGGATCTTCCCGGAAGTCAATGGCATCCCCGTGGATGAGGCCGCCGCCCACGTCGAGCTTCTTGATATCCGCCTTGCAGAGATAGACCCGCTTGACCCGCTCGTAGTATTCCCGGGAAACTCCGATATCGTCGTCGTCATCGGTGATAAACCCTTTCAGGACATTCAACGCGACGATGTCGGCGAAGTGGGCGTAGGACCGGTAGCCGTTTTCCCAGAGAGTCCGGAAGATGAGCACGCTGGTCTCCACCGGATGAGGGGAAAAGATCGGCTTGACCTCCAGACCCTCGATGTCGTTCCAGACGTCGAACTCCAGGTCGTGGACTTCGAAATAGCCGAAAAGGTTCTTTTCGGTGATGGACATGAGCGAAGAGAGCTTTTTGGCCACCGACGCCTGGACCAGAGGCGTGGCATAGTATTTGATTCGGTGGTCGGAGCGCATGAGCATGGTAAAACCGGCGATGTGGTCGTCGTGAGCGTGAGTGTGGAAAATCCCGTCGATCTCGTTGACGCCGATTCCCAGGGCGGTGAGGCTGTAGAGGACGTTGGGGCCCGCGTCGATGAGGTAGATCTTGCCCTGGAACATCAGAATGCTGGCCATGCAGGGCCGGTTGACGTTCCAGCCGTCGCCTTCGCCGGCGTGGATGACGGCGAAGTATTCCCTGCGGATGAGATGAAAGCCCAGCGTATATGAGGCTCCATAACTTTCGTGGGGGGCGAGGTTGAGGTCCACCACCACCTGCTCGTCGCCGTAGGAGATCTCGAAAACGTTGAGCTTGAGGCGCCGGATAAAGGCCCCATTCCGGATCTCCACCGGCTCGTTGTCCACCACCCGGGTGTCCACCAGCTCCTCGGCGAGACTGATTTTGCCGAAGGCGAACTTGAGCTTGAGCCGCATCATCTCCCGGGCCTCCTCCCGGGAGATCCCGGTCTCCATGATCTCCTCTTCGCTGACCAGCCCGTAGTTGCCCCGGTAGATGTACTGGAGCTGAGCATCCACCTGCTCGGCGAGGCCGATGATCATCGGCTTGACCCCGGTGTTGTTGGGATGGTTGGGGATGATGATCCCCTGGCGGTAGAGCATCTGAAGGATGGGGAACTCGGCCAGATTGGCGAAGCTGCCGTTCTGGACCAGGACGTCGGAAAGCAGAACTGAATTGGGGCCGGTTTCGTAGAAGACCCCCTTTTTTTCCTTGGTGACGATCAATCCCCGCTTGACGAGATGCTTGACGCTGTCGGCCGGGCATCCGCACAGAATCCGGAGATCCGCGTCCGGGATTTCGATCATGTAAACGCCGCTGGTCACCTGGATCTTGCTGATCATCGCCATCGCTTTTCTCCCGGCCGTTCGAATGATGAAACCTGTCTAGCTTCTGCTTGATGATGCTAATATGGGTTAATTGAAAATTCAATCGAAAAATGGGT
>CAZWGY010000413.1:0-4475 GCA_964633575.1 uncultured Desulfobacteraceae bacterium | reverse complement strand
GGGTGCGACGATGGCGGTGGGAGCGGAATCCAGAGCGGCCGGTTTCTGGATGCCGCGGTGGCGGGGCTGGCATACGAGACCGACACCCATTCCGGCGTCACCGACGAAGACGGCCGGTTTTTTTATGACCGGGGCCAGACCATCACCTTCCGATTGGGGGATATTTCCCTGGGCAGGGGACCGGCCGGGACCTACATGACCCCGGTCGATCTCGTCTCCGATGCCGAGGATGAGACCCATCCGACCGTCGTCAACATCTGCCGCCTGCTTCAGTCTCTTGACGCCGATGGAAATCTCGACAACGGGATCGGCCTGACGCCTGAAATCCTGGCGGCGGTCGAGGGAACCCCCATTGATTTCGGCTGGCCGGCCGCCGACTTCGAGACCGACCCCGATGTCATCGGCCTCTTCGATCGGCTGAACGCGCTGGGTTGTTTTTCCGAAAGCGGCGGTCGGCAACTCCGCGGCATCTCGGAAACCCTGGCCCATTTCCGGGAGACCCTCGCCCGAATCCAGCAATGGGAGCACTCCGATGATGACGGCGGGATCACGGAAGGCGGTGGTGGCGAAGGGGGCGGTGGCAACGCTGGTGATGGCGGCGGCGGCACCGGGGGAGGGGATTCGGGGAGCGGAGACGCCGGTGGCGGCGATGGCGGCGGGAGTACCGGAGGCGGGTGAGGCTGATTCTCGATCATCGGGTCGATGATCGCTTTATGCCATCCGGATCGGTTACTCCCGCCATCGGTTCCGCATGGCGGGCAAAAAACTCCCTGAAAGGCACTCTGACGGTATCATGAAAACGCCAAAGCTGGTAACGATCATCCAAATTGTCACCGACCACTTGCGCCGCCGCCGGATCCCCTGGGCCCTCATTGGCGCCCTGGCCCGGTCCGCGTATGGCCTTCCTCGATATACATCGGATATCGATCTGTTATGCGATGGGCGCCATGCTAATCGAATCAGCGAGGTCATGGCCGGGTTGGGATATCAAACCTTACAGCTCACCGAGGCCTTCGCTCAATTCACTTCCGAGATGAACGTCCTGGGGAAAATCGATTTCCTGTTTGTCCGGACGCCGGATGGCGTCCGGATTCTTGAGGATCGCGCCCGGATTACGGATGAGACGCTTGGTGAGATCGACGTCGTTCAGCCGACGGACTACCTTGTGCTCAAGCTCATGGCGGTTGCCAACAATCCGAGTCGGCGGGCCGGCGACGAGGCCGATATGGTATCGCTGCTCAAGGCGTGGAAAGGAGACCAGCTCCCGGACGCTTATGAGGCGATCGATACGGCCAGGCTTCTGACCATGGCGGACCGATTCCGCCAGCGGGAGTTGATGGAGTCGATCCTGGCGGAGGTCCGGCAATGGCCGGAAGAAAACGGGGAGCATTCCTTGTGAGCGAACGCGACGACAGACGACGGGAGCAGGCGGCGGAGCTCCGGATGATTCTGGAAATGATCGACGCGGCCATCGACCTGTCCCGCCAAAAGGGGCCGCATCCGCTCACGCCGGGCTGCGCCTGCATTGCTTGCGTGAATCGACGGAAAGCGGCCCTGCTGGGTCCTGATCGCGAGTGGACCTATCGGCTGTAAGGTAGCCGGCTGAAATGCTTTTCCGGGCCGTGGCCGGAATTCCGGGGAGATAGGGGGGGAGACGGTGCCGGGGGAATCGAGGCGGGGATTGCTCCCCCGGCATTGGGTCAGCCCCGTCGGCATGATCGCCGACGGGGAGGCGACCGGTTAGGCGTTTAGCCCCCGGTTACTCGACGGTCGCCAGGTATTTTTCAAAGGCGTCCAGGGCGGGCTTGCCGTCCACGGTCTGGATTCCTTCGAGCCAGCCTTTGTAGATGTCCGGATGCTTTTTGATCCAGGTCAGGCCGGCCTGCTCGGTGGTCAGGTTTTCGTTTTCGTAGAGCATCGCCATGATCTGGTTCATCATGGAGATGGGGAACTTGTAGTTGAGGAGAAACCGGGCGATGTTGGGCTGGTCCTTGTCAAACCCCTTCCGGATGTTGGTGTAAACGGTTGCGGTCCCGTCGTTTTCCCCGAAGGTCTCGGCGGTGCTTCCGGTGAGGTACTTCATGTCGATGATCTCGTTCATGTAATGAGGGGACCAGCCGAGGAAGACGATCCACTTGTCCTCTTTCATAAAGGACCGGACCTGGGAGAGCATGGCGACCTCACTGGATGGGATCAGCTCGAAGTCGCCGAGGCCGAACATGTTCTCATCGATCATTTTCTGGATGACCTCGTTGCCGTCGTTACCCTCCTCGATCCCGTAAATTTTGCTTTCCAGCTTATCGGCGTACTTGGCGATATCCGAAAAGTCCTTGAGGCCGCCTTCGTAAACGTATCTCGGAACGGCCAGGGTGTACTTGGCGTTGGGCATACTGGCCACGTACTTGATCACGGTGCCGTCCTCGAAGAATTGCGAGGCGATGTTGGCCATGGAAGGCATCCAGTTGCCCAGAAAGATATCGGCTTCGCCCATGGACAGGGCCTTGTAAACGATGGGAACGGAGACCATTATGAAGGATGCATCATAGCCGAGGCTATTCAGGATATTGACCCCCAGCTCGGTTTTAACGGTCACGCCGGTCCAGCTCACGCTGGCGAACCTGATTTTTTCGGCCGCGATCGCCGTGCCGCCGAAGATCAGACAGGTGACGATGATGGCGGTCATCCACAGATGCTTCCGTTTGAATTGAACCATGAAATCCTCCTTAATTGTTGGGGTAAGAAAACGTCATCGGCTGGACCGGGCCGTCGGGTCATCCTTTGACTTCGGGGGCGCATCCCGCATGATATCCACGATATCGTAGTAGATCAGCGAGATGATCACGGTCCAGCCGACGAAATGAAAGAGTACAATGCCGAACGGGTCGAGGGTTTCGACAATCGTGTTGAGGGTGGCGCTGATGAGAAATACGGTCGATATCAGCAGCAAAGTCGCCATCAGATGGGTAAAGACCGTCATGGCCGCCGTTTTCTGCTCGCGGTAGCTGGTGGTCGTCCAGATCTGGATGAGCGTGGACCAGATGATGGGTATGGCGACAAAGTAGAGCAAAAGATTTTCCGCTTCCGGGAAGCGGTAATCCCGGTAAAACTCGAAGTACCAGACGCCCGCGATGAAAATGATCAGATCGCGAACCGCCACGAAAAGCGTCATGGCGAGCGCTCGATTTCCGCCGGTTGAATCACCTCGTTGTCCCCGCCTCCTTTCGATGTCCATGGCTTCCGGACCCGGTGAGCCGGACAGCCGGTTGTCGAATCAATCCTTTCTCGTCGGCGCCCGACCGGCCGGCGGGTCGGCGCCGCCAAGGTCGGGCAATCCTCTTTAAACCATGCAATCCCGAATAGATCAAGGGGCGGATTCGGCGGTTTTGGCGGATAAACCTCGAAACGGGGGAATCCCGCGACGGTGGGCGGGGCATTCAAAGGGGCGGCGTGCGGGAATTGAACCGGGGGACCGGCGGTCCCCCGGCGGGATGAGGATCAGTCGAAGGCCATCTCGGTTTTCCAGACTTCCCAAACCCGGCCCACCAGGTCGGGGCCCGGCTTGAGGGTCGTCTTCCCCGGCCGCCAGCCCGATGGGGTGGCCTCGGCACCCCCGGTCGCCCGGATGTGCTGGAAGGCCTGAACCTGGCGGAGCGTCTCGGCGACGTTCCGGCCCACGGGCGGGGTGAGGACCTCGAAACCCTGAACCACGCCGTCCGGGTCGATGATGAACCGGCCCCGGGTATCCACTCCGCCGTCGGCGTCATAGACCCCGTAAACGGTGCCGACACGGCCGCCGGCGTCCGATAGCATGGGAAAGGGCACGCCACCATCCACCATCTTGGACAGCTCGTGGTCATTCCACATCTTGTGGACGAACATCGAGTCGATGCTCATGGAGAAAACTTCCACGCCGAGCTTCTGGTACTCAGAATATTTTTCGGCAACTGCCGAAATCTCGGTCGCTCAGACAAAGGTGAAGTCGCCCGGATAAAAGCAGAGCAATACCCATTTACCCAGGTTCTCGGAAAGCTTGACCTGAACGAAATTCCCCTTGTGGTATGCCGGGGCGGTGAAGTCGGGAGCCTTTTTCCCCACTTGAATCATGGACTGTACTCCTTTCGTCTCGGTTGATGGTTTCGTTTCCGGCGGGGCATCCTCGGGAGCCGGCTCACCCACCGGTCCGCCCGTCGGCCGGGCACATCCCGCTTTGATTTCCTCCCCCATACGTTAAACCTCCTGCCGTTTCGGGTTTCAGCGGTTCGTCCATCGTGATTTTCGATGAACGAACCGCCACGAATAGAAAATACCTATCACAAACGATAAACTCTGTCACCCTTTTTTCAAGCCATTTCTCTTGACGGGGGACGGCCCCGCCAACCCATCCCCTGAATGAGTGCGGTTCTTGTGTGATCGGAGCGCCGGATGCCGGTGCGGGTAGAGACGTCCGAGGTTTTGGAAAGACCTCCGAGGTTTTG
>CAZWGY010000412.1:0-4499 GCA_964633575.1 uncultured Desulfobacteraceae bacterium | reverse complement strand
GTCTTCCGACAAAAAACCTCGGAGGTCTTCCAGCAAAGAGACCTCCGAGGTTTCCCAAACCTTGGAGGTATTTCCAAAACCTCGGAGGTCTTCCGACAAAAAACCTCGGAGGTCTTCCGGCAATGAGACCTCCGAGGTTTCCAATGAGCTCAGTCCTCAGTCCTCAGTCCTCAAGTCGGATGCCGGTGACCGGGGAGACACCGCCGTATTGTTGACCCCGCCCGGACGGACCCTTCGGGTGGGCATGGAGCGGATGGACGAGCTGGTCAACCTCACCGGCGAGGTGATCATCGCCTCGTCAGCCTTTGACGGCGGGATGGAAGCCCTCACCGGCGCGGTCAACGAGCTCGAACTGGCCCGGGACCGACTCCGGGATATCGCCCGGGACATGGAGGTCGGTTTCGAGGTCAAGGCCCTGGACCGACTGGGCCGGGCATCCCTCCGGGCCGCCGGGGGCGGGGCCGCCGCCGCCTTCGAGGAGTTCGACGCCCTCGAGCTCGACCGCTACTCCCAGCTCAACTTGATCATCCGGACCTTGAACGAGTCGGTCATCGACGTGGGGGCCATCGCCACCCACCTCGCCGGGGCCTACGGCGATCTCGAAGGTCAGCTCAACCGGCAGCGGGTCCTCCTGAGCGAGCTTCAGGACAAGATGATGCGGGTCCGGATGACCCCCATGGCGGTCATCACCAACCGGCTCCGGCGGACCGTCCGGGAAGTAGCCGGCCGGCTGGGCAAACAGGTCCGGCTGGTCATTGAAGGGGCTGAAATCGAGCTGGACCGGACCGTCTGGGAAAAGCTCACCGACCCGCTCATGCACCTGCTCCGGAACGCCGTGGACCACGGGATCGAGCCGCCGGCCCTTCGGTCGGCCCTCGATAAACCAGAGACGGGCACGGTCCGGCTGAGTGCCGCTCAGGAAGGAAGCCAGGTGGTCATCCGGGTGACCGACGACGGCGCCGGGCTCAACTACCCCGCCATCCGGGCCGCGGTGGCGGAGGCCGGGCTTTCCGACCGGCCCGAGAGCCTCACCGAACCCGAGCTGGCGGACTTTATTTTCTATCCCGGTTTCAGCACCCGGGGCAAGGTCAGCGAAATCTCCGGGCGGGGCGTGGGCATGGACGTAGTCCGGGAAAACATCCAGGGCCTCAGGGGGGACATCCGGGTAAACACCTGGAAGTCGGCCGGGAGCCGGTTCACCATCCGGATTCCCCTGACCCTGGCGGCGGTCCGGGCCCTCCTGTTTTCCGTCCGGGACCGAACTTATGCCGTTGCCCTCAACGAGATCCAGGAAATCATGCGTCTGGACCCCGAAAGCGGGCCCCGAGGAGACCGGGAAGGTGAGGTGGTCCGGATCGAAGGGGAAATTCTCCCCCTGTTCGACATGGCCGAAGTCCTCCGGACCCCCCAGGAGGCTGAAGCGCCCCCGCCGGTCCGGGTGCGGCCCCTGGTCCTCGTGGTGGCGGTGGGTGAACGACGGGCGGCCCTGGCCATCGACGCCCTGGTGGGACAGCGGGAGATCGTCGTCAAAAGCACCGGCACCCACCTCCGTCAAATCCGGGGCATTTCGGGGGTGACCATCATGGGCGACGGGAGCGTGGTGCCCATCCTGAGCCTCGAACCCCTGCTCTGGGCCGATTCAGCCCCGGACGAAAACCCGACGCCGGGGGTTGAGCCCCCCTCCGGCCGACGCCCGTTCGAAATCCTGGTGGTGGACGATTCGGTGAGTATCCGTCAGGTGATCTCCCGCCTTCTGTCAGACCAGGGGTGGCGGGTCGAGACGGCCCGGGACGGCATCGATGCCCTCGAACGGCTCCGGGAGCGAACCCCGGACCTCATTCTTTTGGACATCGAAATGCCCCGGATGAACGGCTACGAGCTGCTCAACGCCATCAACGCTCAGCCCGATTACCAGAAAATCCCGGTGGTGATGCTCACCTCCCGGACCGCCGAAAAGCACCGGGAGCGGGCCGTGGAACTGGGGGCCCGGGGATACGTGACCAAGCCCTACAACGACGACGATCTGGTGGAGCTGGTCCTTCAGCTCCTGGCGGGTCGTTGAACCCGGCCGACCAGGCGAACCCGGGGGATGGCGCCGGCCCTCCGGGTGGTAGTGGCCGATGATTCCCCGGCCGTCCGCCACATCCTGACCCGGACCCTCGAGGCCGAACCGGACATCCGGGTAGTCCGGGCGGTGGGCGACGGGGCGGCGGCCGTCGCCGCAACGGTGGCGCTCAGGCCGGATGTCCTCACCCTGGATCTCGACATGCCGGGGGGAGACGGCCTGGGGGTCCTCGAACGGGTGATGGCCGAAGCTCCACTGCCGGTGGTCCTGATCACCGGGGTGAGCCGGGCGGCGGCCGGGATGACCGAACGGGCCCTCGAGGGGGGCGCGGTGGATTTCATCCTCAAGTACACTCCCGGCCGTCGGTCGTCGGCCTCGGCCCTCCGGCGGGAGATCGTGGCCAAGGTCCGGGCGGCGGCCCGGGTCCGGGTGATCCCGCCGGTGGGCGGGTCGGCCCGCCGGTCATCCCGCCGCCGGCTGAATATAAGGGTAGGGGACCGGCCCCGGGAGCTGGTCCTGGTGGGAGCATCCACCGGAGGGCCATTGGCGGTCAGGGCTCTCTTGTCGGCTCTCCCGCCGTCGCCGCCCTTTCCGGTGGTGATCGTTCAGCATATTCCGGCGGGGTTTACGGCGCTTCTGGCCGATCAGCTCGACCGGCGGCTTCCCTTTCCGGTGTTCGAGGCCCGGGATGGGGACTTTCTGGCGGCGGGGATCGCGTTTGTCGCCCCGGGAGACCGCCATCTTCTGATCCGGCCCGACGGGACGGTTTCGGTGACGGCGAGCGCACCGGTTCGGGACGGGCACCGGCCGTCAGCCGATGTGACATTTCAATCCGCGGCCATGGCCTTCGGCAGCCGAGTTACCGGAATCATCCTTTCCGGAATGGGGGATGATGGGACCCGGGGCCTGGCCACCATCGCGGCCAACCGGGGGACTACTTATGTCCAGGCCCCCGAAACCTGTGTGGTGGAAAGCATGCCCCGAGCCGCCATCGCTCAAAATATCGTCCAGCGGGTGGGCTCGCCCGACGAGATCGGCCGCTGGCTACTGGATACAGGACGTTGTCCATGAAGCAGATGCTTATATTCCAGGTGGGGGAACAGCGATACGGCCTGCCCCTGCCCCATGTCCGACACATCGAAGCCCCCGAGGACGAAACCGAGCGGGCCGGGCCGGGCCGCCTCCGGATTGAAGGGAGTACTCTCCGCCATCTCAGCCTCAGATCGGTCTTCGGTGCCGCCGGGACGTCCTCGTCGAGGGATTCCAAGGTAATGGTGATCAAAGCCCCGGCGGGGGATTTGGCCGTCGGCGTCGATCGGCTCGACGGAGTGGTCAACGCCGGTGACGACCGGGTGGACCCGCTCCCCCGGGCCTTTGGCCGGGAGGCCTCGGCCCTCTTTTCCGGGGTCTTCAAAAGCGATTCGGGGCCGGTGCCGGTGATCCGGCCCGAAGGGATCGAGGCGGCCGCCGACCGGTCTCCCTGGGATGAGGCCACGGCCCGGGTCGAGCTCTCCGCCGACCGGTCCGACGCGCCGCCCACCGGGGCTGATCCGGGCCGGCGACAGGTCCTTACGATGATCGACGACGCGACGGTTGAAGGCACTTCGGATCTGGACTCGGTCCTGACCCGGCTGGTATCCGAAGCGGAGATGGCCCAACGGGTGGAGGCGATCCTCGCCCGGGTCTCGGCGGAGACCGCTACCGAGACCGTCGAGGCGCTCAAACAGGCTCTCCGCCGAAAGCGGCGGAAGGGGGACGCATGACCGGGGCGGAGCGGGATCAACGGGTTCTGGTCTTCCCCGCCCGGAGCCCCGGCGGCCTGGGCGACGGAGCGCTCCATTTCCTCTTCAGCATGACTCAGGTGGCCGACATTGTCCGGGAGCCGGCGGTCTATCCGGTCCCCCGGAGCCCGGCCCACGTGATCGGGATGTCGGTCTGGCGGGATCGGGTGATGCCGGTGATTTCTCCGGAGCGCTGTCTGGGGCTCCCGGCCGGGCCGACGCCGGAACCGACGGATCGGCTGGTGGCGCTCCGCGCTCCAATAACCGAAGACGGCCGGACCCGGACGGAAGGGGGGATGGTCCTGGCCGGGTCCCCGATCCAGATGATCGCTCCGCCGGCGGCGACTCCGGTGACGGCGGCCGGCCGGCCCGTGGACGGACGGTACCTGTTGGGGCTCTATCGCTGGGAGGACGGCTACCTGGCGGTGATCCACCTGGCCCGGCTCCTGGCCGGCGAGCCCTGACGGGCCGGGATGTATCGCCGAATCACTCTGGGAAACTGCCTTCGGGAGGTCTCCCGCCGGCGGCCGGGGGGACCCGGCACGCCGGCCGACAACGTGGTGGCGGGGGTCGTCCCGGTGGACGGCGTTGAGCTGGAACGGGTCATCCGGGAAGGGCTGGGCGAGGTGGCCCCGGCGGTGATCTCCCCGGCG
>CAZWGY010000411.1:0-4499 GCA_964633575.1 uncultured Desulfobacteraceae bacterium | reverse complement strand
GTCAGCGCCGAAGGCGCGAATTGATAAAGGCCAGGGCAACGCCCTGGTAACCGGCTCTCATCGTTATACACAAGCTATTCTATCCGCGGATTACGCAGATTAACGCAGATTAAAAAAACAAAAAAATCCGTGAAAATCCGCGCAATCCGCGGATAAAGCGCGAGTCCGGCACAAACCTTGATCTTTGATCAACGCCGGGATGGGCATCCCCAATCCAGCCGGTGTCAAGTGTGTGTCAAGCACGGATTCCCCCCTCGGCCCGATGCCGGTTTTCGAGCCAGGACAGGGGAATCCGGGCGTGTTGGCCGGGGCCGATGACCGGGACGGCCTGGCCTTCCAGGATGGGGAGCGGGGATTGGTCGTCTCCGGGGATGAGGAGCCAGACGCCGGGGACCCCGCCGCGCTCGGGGGGTCGGCCGGCCCGGTCCCGGAGCTCGTTGATCAGGCGCATCTGGTTGTAGCGGGCGAGGACCCCGGCGTAGCAGATCAGCCGGAATTCCCGGGCGCTGAAGAGGTTCTCCTCAAGCCGGGGCATGGCCATATCGACCAGTTGGAGCAGCCGGTGCCAGTCCGGGCTTTTGGGGGAGGCGTCGGCCTCGACGATCTTTTCCCACTTGACCCGCTTTTCCCGGGCGGTGGTTTCGAGGGCGTCGAGAAAGGCGTTTTCGAGGTGGAAGACCTCGAGGTCGAAGCGCTTCCGGAGGGTCGGGATGACCTCGACGTACCACTTGGGATAGACGGACATGGCGATGAACCCGCCGTCCTGGCGGTTGTATTCGAGACGCTCCTCGAACTGCCGGGCGTCGGCCACTTCGGGGGTGACGACGGCCGGGCCGGTCGATCCGGTGGTAAACCGGTGCCGGGAGCTGTCGATGGCCGACAGGGAGGGCTGGTAGCTCGGGGGCTTGTAGGCGCCTCCGCCGTCATCGGTTTTGGGGTCCCAGCGGAGGTCGAGGCCGGTCTCATCGAGCAGGCGGCCGAGGTCGGGCTGGCCGGGGATCGGAGCGGCTTCGGGGTAACGCCCCTCGACCCAGTTCCGGATATCCTGAATCCGGAGCTTCCGGGCTCCGACCAGGGCGCCGTGGGAGAGTTTGAGGGCTCTTGCGGGGTCCATCCCCCGGGGGTAGATCTCCTGGCGGCTGGAGAGGGCGGCCCGGGTCGAAGCGGCGGTGGCCAGGCGGACGAGGCGGCCGGGGGCGAGCGGGTCGGCTTCGGCCGGCACGGGGACCGACTGGAGCCGCTCGACGGCTCGACCGGGGGGCAAAAGCGGGTCTTCGCCGGCGATCCGGTCGGCTTCGGCCCCCAGGCGGCGGGCATAGTCGGCCATCTCGGATTCGTCGCCCGGGTGGCCGGCGATGGTCACGAGGACCGGGTGGTCCCCGGCCCGATGGACGGCGTACCGGGCGGATTTCCGGGTCCGTTCGAGCTCGACGGCGGCCCGGACGGCGGCCCGGGCCAGGCGGATAGCGTCGTCGTCGTCCTGGTCGGCGCCCCGGGCGGTGAGGACCGCGTCGGCCATCTCCCGGATGGTCATCACCCCGGCGTTGGCTTCGAGAATCCGGGCCATGTCGGACCGGAGGGCGGTCATGGCGGGGTTTCGACCCCACCGGTTCCGGGCGGCGGTGAGGACCTGTCCGACCCGGGCCCGGCTGACCCCGAGGTGGCGGCCGGTCTCGGCCTGGCTGGGCCAGGGGTCATCGAGGCCGTGGTCGAGTCCCAAAAAGGCCCGGAGAATCCGCCCCGCCGCGTCGCCGTCCCCGGATGACTGACCCCGGATCAGACGGTCGGCCAACTGGTCCACGCCGAGGGGCGCGGTTTCGTCCGGCGGCGCGTCGGGCGGCGGCTGGACGTCGAGGCGCTCCCGGAGCACCCGGACCGCTTCGGTGATCTCCCGCCGGGTCTTCTGACCGACCCCCCGCATCTGGGAAAGGCGGCGGATGGGGACCCGAAGGAGGTCTTCCACTTTGAGGACGTTGAGCCGGTCGAGGGCGTTGGTGGCCCGGGTGCTCAGGCCCAGCTCGGGGATTTGCGAGTCGAGCCGGGCCGTCCGGAGCGGGTCCGGCGGGGGGGTCTCGGTATCGTGGGTCGATGTGATGACCGTCGGCTGATCGAGGGCGTCGAAGACCCGGCGCCAGGCCCGGCGCATCTGATCGGCATTGTCGAACCGGCCGGCCGGGTCCCGCCGGAGGGCCTTTTTGAAAAACCGGAGGAGCCCGTCGCGGACATCGGCCTGGAACCGCTCGGGGTCGAGTGTGGCCTCGCAGTCCACCTGAGCCGGGTCGGTCTTGCCGTCGTGCCAGACGGGAAAGCCGCCGGTGGCCATTTCATAGAGGGTGATGGCGACGGACCACCGCTCGGCGTCGGAGTCCCATCGGCGGTATTTCCGAAGGGTCAGAAACGGGTCGATGTAGCCCCGGGTTCCCACCCGGATGTTGTCGGCCGGGTACCGGGCCAGGGAGAAGTCGAAGAGGACCAGGTGGAGCTGGTCGGCGGTCCCGACGTTGGCCACGGCGAGGTTGTCCGGCTTGATGTCCCGATGGCTGACCCCGCGCTCCTCGAGGTGGTTCAGGGCGGTCAGGAGGTCCTCGCCGAACCGCTGGAGCAGCTCGAGCTGCGGCGGGCCTTCCACGTGGAGCCATTCCCGGAGGGTCTGAATCCGCTTTCGTCCCTTGAGCTGGCGGGTCAGGGGCGGCATGAGGATGCCGACCCGGCCGTCGAGGTCCACGGTCCGTTCGAGCTGGACCACCCGGGGGTGGTGGAGCTTCTGGATGGCGGCGGCCTCCTGGCGGAGCGCGTCGTTTTGGTCGGGGTCCAGGGCGACCTTGAGGATAAACGGCCGGCCGTCGGGGGCGTCCACCAGAAACCCGACGGACGAGGCCCCGGTTCCGAGCCGGGTTTTGACCGCGAAGCCGCCGGGGAGCCGGTCTCCGGCCTGGGCCTGGGCCGGGTCCTCAACGGTGCTCAATTGGGACTCGGGGGTGGTCAGCTCTTCTTCGAGGAGGTCGATGAGCGCCAGGAAGTCGCCCACCGTCTCGGTCCGACGGGTGACGTCCGGGTGAGTGCTCTTCTGGACGAGGTATTGGAGGGATTCCACGGCGCCGTTCATCACCGACGAGATCCGGAGGCCGTCGGTCCCCCGGAGCGTCTCGCTCAGCTCGACCGCGTTTTCCGCCGGCGGCCGGTTCGCGAAGAGGTGGAAGGCGATGGCGCCCAGGGAGAAGATGTCCATGTGCTCGCCCCCCTCCGACGCGACCGCCAGGGCTTCGGGGGCCATGTAGGCGGTGCCGGCGTCGGACACGAGCTGATCCACGTGGATCGTGGCGGTCACCGGGACCGAAACCTCGCTGGCCGGACCGGTCCGGCAGCCCACCTGCCAGTTGAAAACCTTGATCCCGCCGGCGGGATGGTCCGGGTCCACCACCAGGATGGTCTGAGGACTCAAGGCCCGGTGAACCACCCGCCGCTGGTGAGCGTGGCCGATGGTCTCGGCGATCTGACGGAGCAGGACGAGCCGGTCATCGACCTCGAGGTCCGCTCCCCGCTCGGCAAGATAGAGGTCCAGGCGCATGGCCCGGGGGGAGTAATCGAAGATGATGGCCGGACCCAGCTCCTCGTGTTGGGCGAAGCCGTGGAGCTCGGGGACGCCGGGATGGGGGCGGAGGCTTTCGAGGATCTGGGCCTCCCGGTCGGCGGCCCGCTCGACGGTCCGGCGCTGCTCGGCCGACGCGGTCTCGGCCACCGGGTAGATCCGAATCCGGCGCCGGAGATGGTCGAACCGGACGTGGACCGCCGACCAGTCCTGATAGCCCGGGCCGTCGTCGATGATCTCCTTGAGATTGAAGTCGCTCACTTGCCGCTTCCGCTGGGATTCCCGGATGCCGGCCGCCTCCATGGCCCGGCTGATGACATTGGCCGTCCGGCGGTCGATGGGGCGGTTGAGGGTCGGCTTGACGCCGGGGCAGATCCGCTTCCGGATGGCGGCCATGATCCCGTCCCGCCGGGGCCGGTCCCCCTCCGAGGGACGGTCCCGGAGGCAGACCCGGAACCGGGCGTTGCCGGTGAGCTTGACCTCGAGGTCCGGGGCCGAACAGAAGACGAGGGCCTCGAGATAGGGCAGGTCGGCCTTTTTGGCGGGCTTCTGACGGCGGAGCAGGGAGATGAGCTTCCGGACCTTCTTGTTGGCGCCGATGAGCGGGTTGTCAACGGTCCGGCGCCGCCCGCCGTCCGAAATCCAGGTCCAGGTACCGGCATCCCCGGTCAGGACGCCGGGGTTGCTCTTGATCTCCACCAGGAAAAAGCCCATGGGCGACAGGACCAGGAGGTCCACCTCGTTGATGGAGCCGTCATCGGCGATAAACTCGAAGTTGGCCCAGGCCCGGTAAGGCTCACGGTCCGGCAGCCGCTCCCGGATGAACTCCAGGGCGTCCTGCTCCCAGGCATACGCGGATCGGGTAATCGATTTCCATCGGGTGTTTTGGGTCATGAGGATATGTTATGTT
>CAZWGY010000410.1:0-4507 GCA_964633575.1 uncultured Desulfobacteraceae bacterium | reverse complement strand
ACGATAAAAAAGAGGCATGGCGCGGCCGCCACCCAGATGAGGATAACGATCCAGACCCGGCCGGCCCGGAGATCGTAGTCTTTCAGAAGCCGCGTCCAGGAGTGGCCGGCCACGTAACGGCCGAATCCGAATTCAAAGGCCACCGTCATCCCGAGCCAGATCAGGCCCAGCCCAATGGCGGCCCCGGCTGAGGGCGGGGGCCAGAGCCGGAAGAGTCCAAGGAAGTAGAGGCCGAAGAGGATTACCAGGGTCAACGTGGAGAGCTGATGGGCCGCAAGCTCCCTTATATGAGGCGCAATCAGCTTCTCCCGTAGAATGCCGTTGACAATGGCGATGGCCATCTTATGAAACCAGGCCAGGATGTGCCAGAGCATGGTGTCCGTCCGGGTCTGTTAAAACCCCGTGGTGGGGCGCCGGGCCCCGAATTGGGCTTCGCACGGGGCGTTTTTGGTCACGTGCTTGCCAAGCTTTTTGCACCAGAGGGACTGAAACGTCCGGCAGCTTCCGTCCAGGGCGTCGGTCCGGGCGAAATCGGCGTGCTCACACCGGAGATCGCACCATTTGATCCGGCTGGAGGTCACCCCGGCCGTCCCGACGTTGGGCTCCGGATGGGTCATTTTCCCGCTTCCTGGCCGAAGACCGCCGGCTCCACCCGCTTGGCCGCGATATGGTCGGAGACGGTGTTTAAAAAGGTCTCGTGAGTGACCCCATGGCGGACCGTCCCGTCGAGGGTCCGGACCGAGAGGGTTTTCGCATCCCGCTCCCTGGCCCCGATGGTCAAGATGAGCGGGATGTTCTGGAGCTGGGCTTCCCGTATCTTCCGGTTGAGGCTTTCGGTCCGGCGGTCCACCTCCACCCGGAGCCCGGCCCGGAACAGCTCGTCGGCCACCTCGTCGGCGTAGGGGACCAGCTCGTCGTTGATGGGCAGGCAGGTCGCCTGGACGGGGGCCATCCAGAGGGGGAATTTTCCGGCGAAGTGCTCGATGAGAATCCCCAAAAACCGCTCGATGGACCCCAGGACGGTCCGGTGGATCATGACCGGCCGGTGCTTTTCGTTGTCCGCGCCGATGTAGGCTAGGTTGAACCGCTCGGGCAGGGCCATGTCGAGCTGGATGGTTCCGCACTGCCAGGTCCGGTTGAGGGCGTCCTTGATGTGGACGTCGATCTTGGGCCCGTAGAAGGCGCCGTCTCCCTCGTTGATCCGGTAGTCGGCCCCGTAGGCGTCAAGCCCGCCGCGCAGCCCGTTGGTGGCGGTCTCCCAGGCGTCGTCGGTCCCGATGGACTTTTCCGGGCGGGTGGAGAGTTCCAGGTGAAAGCCGAGGCCGAAGGTGGAATACATCCGCTCCACCAGCCGGAGCACGCCCAGGATCTCGGTCTCGATCATCTCCGGGGTCATGAAGATGTGGGCATCATCCTGGTGGAAGGCCCGGACCCGGAAGAGGCCGGAGAGGACCCCGGAAAGCTCGTGCCGGTGGACCAGGCCGATCTCGGCGGCCCGGATAGGCAGCTCCCGGTAGGAGTGGGGCCGGTTCCCGAAGATCAGCATCCCGCCGGGGCAGTTCATGGGCTTGATGGCGTACTCGAACTCATCGATGGACGAGAAATACATATTCTCGCGGTAGTTTTCCCAATGCCCGCTCTGAATCCAGAGCTCCTTTCGGAGCATGATGGGGGTTTTGGTCTCCACGTACCCGTCGGCCCGATGCTCGTCCCGCCAGTAATCGAGGAGCCGGTTCCAGACCTCCATGCCCCGGGCGTGGAAAAAGGGCATCCCCGGCGCCTCGTCGTGGAAGGAGAAGAGGTCGAGGGCCTCGCCGAGCTTCCGGTGGTTTCGGCGCTTGGCTTCCTCGATGAACTTGAGGTGAGCCTTTAAGTCCTTTTTGTCGAAAAAGGCGGTGCCGTAGATCCGCTGGAGCTGTTCCCGGTTCTGGTCCGCTCGCCAGTAAGCTCCGGAGACTTTGGTGAGGGTAAAGGCATTGACGAATCCGGTGTGGGGCACGTGAGGGCCCCGGCAGAGGTCGGTGAACTCGCCCTGCTCGTAGAAAGAGATGGTCCCGTCGGGGAGATCCTCGATCATCTCCCGCTTGTAGGGCTCGTCGCGGTAAAATTCGAGGGCCTCGTTTTTGGAAACCTCCCGCCGTCGGATGGGGAGCTTCTCCTTGACGATCTTCTTCATCTCGGTTTCGATTTTCGGAAGATCCTCATCCGAAACCGGGGGCATGTCGATGTCGTAATAGAAGCCGTCCTCCACCACCGGGCCGATGGTCAACCGGGCGTCGTCGTAGAGGCGGAGAACCGCCTGGGCCATGACGTGGGCCGCGCTGTGGCGCATGACCTCGAGGCCCTCGGGGTCACGGGTGGTGATGAGGCGGACGGCGGCGTCATCATCGATTTCGGTGGACAGGTCTTTGAGTTGGCCGTTCACCTCCATGGCCACGCAGTTCCGCGCCAATCCTTCTGAGATGCTCCGGGCCACCGTTTCTCCCGTGGGAGGGGTATCAAAAGCCTTTATGTTCCCGTCCGGAAGTGTTATATTCACCATAGGTTTGCTCGCCTGTTCGGTTTGAGGGTTTCGGCGGCAATCATGAGACG
This sequence comes from uncultured Desulfobacteraceae bacterium, assembly GCA_964633575.1. Classification (GTDB taxonomy): domain Bacteria; phylum Desulfobacterota; class Desulfobacteria; order Desulfobacterales; family JAABSP01; genus CAYNGG01. Next base: position 1,915 of record CAZWGY010000410.1, on the reverse strand, counting down.
GGCGACCGTCCCCGGCCGTCAGTACAAAACTTCCTTTTAGGTTAAACCTCCCGACGGGTCAAGGATAAAAATGAACGATACCGACGCGATAAGCTACCATCTCATCGATAGTGACGCGGCCCTGGCCGATTTTGTCCCCATCCTGCGGCGGGCCGGCCGGATCGCCGTGGACCTCGAGGCCGACTCCATGTACCACTTCCGGGAAAAGGTCTGCCTCATCCAGATCGGGGCCAACGGGACCAACGCCGTGATCGACCCCCTGAACATCACCGATCTCGAGTCCCTCCGGCCGATCTTCGCCGACCCGGCGGTGGAGAAGATCTTCCATGGCGCCGACTACGACATCCGGTCCCTCTACCGGGATTTCGGGATCGAGATCGACAACCTCTTCGACACTCAGATCGCCTGCCGGTTTCTGGGGATGCGGGAGACCGGCCTGGACGCGGCGGTCTCCGGGCTGTTCGGGGTGAGCCTCGACAAGAAGTTCCAGAAAAAGGACTGGTCCCGCCGCCCCCTGCCGCCGGAGATGATCGACTACGCGGCCCACGACGTGATCCATCTGGTGTCCCTGGCCGACCGGCTCAAGGCGGACCTCGAAGCCAAGGGGCGCCTGGACTGGGTGGCCGAGGAGTGCCGGATTCTGAGCAGGGTCCGGTACCCGGCCGACGAGCACGAGCCGCTCTATCTCCGGTTCAAGGGCGCCGGTCGGCTCGACCCCCGGAGCCTGGCGGTCCTCGAAGCCGTGCTCCAATGCCGGCGGGTGGCGGCTGAACGCAAGGACCGGCCCCTGTTCAAGGTCTTCGGAAATGACGCCATCCAGCAGGTGGTCAAGACCCGGCCCACCAGCCTCAACCGGCTGGCCGCGTCCGGAGCCTTGAGCCAGAAGCAGATCCGGATGTACGGCGAGGAGATCGTCGCGGCGGTCCAGGCGGCTCTGGACCTGTCCGAAGATGACCTTCCGGTTTATCCCCGGCGCCGCTCCTCGGCTACATCGCCCCGGGCCCCGGAGCGGGTCCGGCTCCTGAAGCGATGGCGGGACGAGACCGCCGACCGGCTGGACCTCGACCCGGCGGTGGTCCTCACCAAATCGCTGATCCAGGCCATCGCCGTCCAGAACCCCCAGGACGATGATGCCCTGAGTCAGGTGGGCGAAATCCGGGACTGGCAGGTTTCAGCCTTCGGAGCGGAGATCCTCGAACGGCTCCGGAGCATCGAGGACAAGCCCAAGCGCCGGAAAAAGCGGCGGCGCCGGCGGCGGAAAAAGTGAGGCCCATGGCGTCCGAGCCGATCCGGTTTCCTTCCGGGAAGCTCGAAATCGAGGGACGGCTCCGGCCGGGGGACGGAGACCGGATCGCGGTGATCACCCATCCCCATTCACTCTACGGCGGGGACATGGACAACCCGGTGGTCCGGGCCATCTCGGATGCATATCTCCAGGCCGGATACGCGGCGCTCCGGTTCAACTTCCGGGGAGTCGGCCGAAGCACCGGCTTCTACGACGGCGGGCTCGGGGAGCAGCGGGACCTTCGCTCGGCCTTCGACTTCGTAACCGACCGGGGCTACCGCCGAATCCATCTGGCCGGATACTCATTCGGAGCCTGGGTGGCGGCCCACGTGGACGGCCCGGAGAGCCCCATCGACGAGCTGGTGATGGTCTCGCCGCCGGTGGCTTTCATGGACTTCGGGGACGTGGGCGCCTTGCCCCACCTGTCGATGGTGGTCACCGGCGGAGCCGACGAGATCGCCCCGCCCGACCGGATCGAAGCGGCCCTGCCGGGCTGGCGAACCGGCGTCCGCCTGGACATCATCCCCTTAGCCGACCACTTCTATACCGGCTTCATGAATCGGCTTCGGGAGATCCTTTATGCCCACATCGGCGATTCAGCTTCGGCCTGATCCGTAAAGGCGCCATGCA
>CAZWGY010000409.1:0-4512 GCA_964633575.1 uncultured Desulfobacteraceae bacterium | reverse complement strand
AGGATGACAACCGGACGTTGATCCCGTACAATTACCTCGTATTCAGCGTGAGTCGATATGAGGGGTAAACTTTTCATGTCAAAGGGGGAATTGGTATTATGGAGGCGCTAAAAATAAAAAAGCACATCAATTCCGAGATCCTGAATCTATCGGTACCCAAAACCATGGTCGGTAAAAACGTCGAAATCATACTTCTCGTGGAATCCGGCGACATCCAGCAAATACCGGCCAAAACCAACCGGGAACCTGGCTCGGCAAAGGGGATCATGACGATGGCCAACGATTTTGAAAAACCGCTCGACGATAAATGCCCAAGCTTCCAGCCGAAAGAAGCCCTTCAAAAAGCTCGGGAGCTTGTGAAAAGATATGTTGCCCCGGACCGCCGCCTTGTCGATGAGCTCATTCAAGATCGGCGTGAGGAATTAACTCATGAGTAATGCGGTTAAGGCGGGATGCTTGCGACCGGCAACCCGGGACATGGGGCTTTCCCTGGGGGACCGCGCCTGTCTATCGACCGGAATCCTGATGAATCTTCCCGTGATCACATCCGATAAGATATGGAGAGATACCGGATTGCCCGTCACCGTAATTTTGATCCGGTAACGTTGTTTTAACTCGTGGAAAAGGGTACAAAAGAGAAAAATCCCGCATAGAACTAAAATGGCGAAAGGATGTCCATGCCCACCCTCCGCATCACCCAGCAGACCGCCGGCGAAAACCAGTACAGAGTCGAAATCACCCTCGAAGGCGGCCAGTTCCGCCAGACGGCCGTGTCCCAATTCGAATTCAACCTCAGCCCCCAGGATCAGGAAAGCATCCGCTGGTATCTTGAGGATTACCCGCTCTATCGGCATGAACCGGCGCCGACCATCGCGGACCGGGTGGAAAAACGGATGGCGGAGATCGGGCGGGAGCTGTTCAGGCATGTCTTCCAGGCCAATGACGATGCCCGTGAGATTTGGGCCGATCTCCGCCGGGAGGTGAGCTCGGCCCGGGTGGAGGTGGTCACCGAAGTCAGCGAGGCCACGGCCATTCCGTGGGAGCTGCTCCGGGAACCCAAAACCGACACCTGCCTGGCGCTCCATGCGGCGGCCTTTGTTCATTCCAATTTTCAGCCGGCCCGGCCGTTCCGGGCGGCGGAAAACGGCGAGGGCCCCATCCGGATTCTCCTGGCGATATGCCGTCCGGGCGGGCGGAACGACGTGCCGTTCCGGTCGGTGGCGTCCCAGTTGATCAAGGGCCTGGCCGACGCGGACCGGGACCTGTTTCAACTCGATGTCCTCCGGCCGGCCACCTATGACGTGCTCGGGAAAACCCTGCGCAAAGCCAGTGATGCGGGGGAGCCCTACCACGTCGTCCATTTCGACGGCCACGGCGCGTTCGTGGAGATGGACGCGGTGATCGAGGCCATGAAAAAGAAGGACGAGGAGCGGAAAACGGCCCTGCAAAAACTGTTGGCGGAGATCGGGATCAACAACGCCCATCGGTTCGACGCGGCGGAAACGGTTTATCCCAAGGGTCAGCGGGCCGGCAGGCACGGCTACCTCTGCTTTGAAAACCCGGAGCACCCGGAAAACCTCCGGTTCGCGGACGGCGAGGACATCGGGAATCTCCTGGCGGAGACGGGCGTGCCGGTCCTGGTCCTCAACGCCTGCCGGTCGGCTCATGCCGAGGCCCCGGAAAAGCCGGAGGAAAACCCCGACGCCGCCGGAGCCGACCCCCATGCCCAGACCCGGGCCTTCGGCTCCCTGGCCCAGGAGATCGTCAACGCGGGCACGGCCGGGGTGGTGGCCATGCGGTACAACGTCTATGTGGTCACGGCGGCCCAGTTCGTGGCGGATCTCTACGGATCGCTGATCGCCGGCAACCCGCTCGGCAAGGCCGTCACCCTGGGACGGAAGGGGCTGGCCGACGATCCGATCCGGGATATTACCGGCGACGCCCTGGCGCTCCAGGACTGGTGCGTCCCGGTGGTTTACGAGGCCGGGCCAATCGTTCTGTTTCCCGAGCGGGCGGCGGAAAAAACCCTGAAAATCACCCTGTCCGACAGCCGGGCCACGCCGTCCCGGGGCCATCTGGACCCGGACCTCCCGCCCACGCCCGACGCCGGGTTCTGGGGCCGGGACGAAACCATCCTGGCCCTGGACCGGGCCTTTGACGACCACCGCGTCGCGCTGCTCCACGCCTACGCCGGGTCCGGCAAGACGGCGGCCGTGGCTGAATTCGCCCGGTGGTACGCCCTCACCGGCGGAGTGAATGGGCCGGTGCTGTTCACCTCATTTACGCAGTACAAGCCCCTGGCCCGGGTCCTGGACAAATTCGGCCAGGTCTTCGGCCCCACCCTGGAACAGCAGGCCGGGATCAACTGGCTGGCCCGGTCCGACGACGAGCGGCGGGGGATCGCCCTGCAGGTGATGGCTCAGGTCCCGGTGCTCTGGATCTGGGACAACGTGGAGCCGGTGGCCGGGTTCCCCACGGGCACGGAATCATTCTGGAGCCCGGACGAGCAGAAGGAGCTGGCCGATTTCCTCCGGGCGGCGCGGGAGACCAAAGCCAAATTTTTGCTTACTTCCCGCCGGACTGAAAAACCCTGGCTGGGCGACCTGCCCGTCCGGATCACCCTGCCGGCCATGCCCATGCACGAGCGGGAGCAGATGGCTCGGGGGCTGGCGAAAAAGCATCATCGCAAGCTCCGGGACCTGAAGGCCTGGCGGCCCCTGCTCCGGTTCACGGACGGCAATCCCCTGACCCTGACCGTTCTGGTCGGCCAGGCGCTGCGGGATGGGTTGACCGCCGAGGCGCAGGTTTCGGAGTTTGTGGAAAAGCTATCCAGGGGCGAGACCGCGTTTGAAGACGAGGAAACCGAGGGCCGCGACAGATCCCTGGCCGCGTCCCTCAACTACGGGTTTGAAAATGCCTTTTCAGAGGATGAGCGGCGGATTCTGGCGCTGCTGTATTTTTTTCAGGGGTTTGTGGATGTGGATGCGTTGAAGTTTATGGGCAACCCCAAAAAGGATTTCGCCCTCCCCGCCCTCCGCAACCAGACACGGGAAACCCTCATCCCCCTGCTGGACCGGGCCGCGGAAGTCGGCCTGCTCACGGCCCTGGGCGGCGGGTATTACACCATCCATCCGGCTCTGCCGTGGTTTTTCAAGGGGTTGTTTGAGCGGTTGTATCCGGAAGACCCGCTGCCGGAGCGGGCCTTTGTGGAAGCGGTGGGGGACTTGGGGAATTATTATCACAAGCAATACGGCGCCGGAAACCGCGACGTCATCGCCCCCCTGACCCGGGAAGAACCCAACCTCCTCCATGCCCGGCGCATGGCCCGCGCCAATGAATGGTGGGACCCGGTTACCAGCGCCATGCAGGGCTTGAGACAGCTTTACGACCACCACGGCCGCCGGGCCGAATGGAAGCGTTTGGTGGAAGAGATCACGCCCGATTTCGTGGACCCGGCCATTGACGGCCCCCTCCCCGGCCGGGAAGATCAATGGGGCCTGGTGACGGAGTATCGCGTCCGGCTGGCAAGGGAAGAACGAAACTGGACCGAGGCCAAACGGCTCCAAACGGTTCATGTTGAATGGAACCGCGAAAAGGCCGCGCCCTACCTCGAGATGCCGCCGGAGGAGTTAGACGCTACAGGGCGGCATAGGATTCGGACGTTGGCGGTGTCGGTTGAAGAGCTTGGGCATATTCAGCGGGAAATGGGAAGCGAGCAGTGTATCGAGTCTTATGAAGAGGATTACAAATTATCCAATTTGATCGACGACAAACCTGTCGCCGCAGTCACCGCCTTCAACCTCGGCCACGCTTACAAAAATATCCCCGCCATCCGGGATCTGAAAAAGGCCGAGGAGTGGTATGCGCGGAGCCTGGAGCTGAGGGATGAAAGGGATCGGAAAGGCCGGGGACAATGCTTGGGCCAGATGGGCAACGTGGCCTTCAATCAGTTCAAAGAAGCCCGCGAAGCCCAAAAACCGAACGAAGAGCTGCTGGAACACATCAATACCGCGCTTCGGCATTACCACAAAGCCCTGGAGTTGATTCCGGGGGATGCGGTGGATGATTTGGCGGTGGCGCAAAACCAGATTGGGAATATTTATTATTCTGTGGGGAATGTTGATTCAGGAGTAAAACATTGGCGGGAATCAGTTCGATATGAGGAATCCCAAGGTACTTTCTACGGTGCTGCACAAACGCGTTTCAATATCGCCATTGCCCTCGCCCAATCCGGCCGCATCTCCGACGCCCTTGACTATGCCCACGCGGCCCTGCGGAATTTTGAAATGTATGGCGACCGGGCGCCGGCGGATATTGAAAAGACGAAGGGGTTGATTCAGGAGTTGTCTAAGCTCGGGTAGCGTGGGATTGGCAATGGGCCGAAAAGATGGATTCCTGTTTGAAGCCCCGCGCGGGAATATCCCAACGTGCGGGAATGTCGCGCCGGGGTGCCGTGCGGGAATGGTTGCGCGGGAATGACGCGCGGGAATAAATTCCCGCGCTATTACATGG
>CAZWGY010000408.1:0-4519 GCA_964633575.1 uncultured Desulfobacteraceae bacterium | reverse complement strand
GAGGTCGTCGTTGAGGTACCGGAGGACGGCGTGGTTGGCGAGCATCTGGTCGGCGGCCCGGCGGTGCCCGTCGTTTTCCAGGGTGAGAAACTGGGTCCGGGCGACCCCGGCCAGCCACTCGAAGGCATCGGCGGTGACCAGCTCCCGGTATTCGTTGGAGATCTCCGCCGTAATGGTGTCGAGGTCCCGTTCGGTGACGGGGTGGGATTTTTGGGCGATGACGCTTTGGAGCATCTTCAGGATGTCCCGGGGGTAGCCGCCGGACCAGCGGATCAGGCGGTCCACCGCGTTCCAGGGGGTATCGCCGAAAAGCCGGGTCAGGATCTCTTCGGGGATGCGGCGCCGGACGATCTCCCGGGCCGCATCCATTCCCGGCTCGTAGGGATTCTTCTCCCGGTCCCGGACCTTGATGACCGGCATGAAGTCCACGTCCCGAATCCGGGTGGCCAGGGCCGGCGGGACGGTGTAGATGACGTTGACCGGGAGGTGGAGGTGAGGGGCCCCGCCGCTGAAGAGGTTTTCGGCGCTCTGGAGCACCTCGTCCCAGTTGGCGGTGGTCCCCCGGAGCTTTTCCAGGGAGTCGAAGATGATGACCATTCCGTCCCGGTTGAGCTTTGCCCTGGCATCCGCTTCGACGAGGGCCATCGCGTCTTTGACCTCCCTGACGAAGGTGGTGAGATGGATTGCCAGGGTTTTTCGAATTTGATGGCGAAGGGTGGGGCGGGTCTTCATTTCGACCACGAGCTTGCCCACCGACGGAATGGCCAGCTCCCCCTTGCCGAGGGTGACGTCGGTCTCCTTCATCCAATTCCAGATCCGCTTGAGGCTCCCCTCCTCAAGTGCCTTGTCCGGGTCCCGGCCGGATGCCTCGGCCACGGCCCGTTCGACGCCGTGGACCAGAACGGCGAGGACGTCGGTGACATCGACGGGGCTGTAAATGTCGATCACGTCTTCGGCGTTGATGACCACGGGAAAGAGGTTGGCCTCCGCCGGGTCTTTTAATCGCTCGGCCAGCCGCCAGAGCTCGGTGGTTTTGCCGGAGCCGGGGAGGCCGGTGAAGAGCTTGAAGACGGGCCGGTCCGAGAGGAGGATATCCTCGGCCAGCCGGTCGGCCCAGTTCAAGCCCCGGACCGGATGGCCCCGTTCGGCGCTGTAGGTGTCGAGATCGACGTTCCGGTCGTCGTCGGGCTTGAGCGGATCGTAGGGGCGGCAGCGGTTGTAGTATGTCCGCCGGGTCTGAAAGTCGATGGGCATGGGTTACCTCCCGCACTCCCGCCGGGACGTGACCGTCCGGCCGCCGATCCCCCAATTGTCGGTCTCGACCTCGTCGATGACCACCACGGTGGTTTCGGGGTTTTTACAGAGGACGTCGGCCAGGAGGTCGGTGACCCCTTTGATGAGCCGGGCTTTCCGCTCCGGGGTCAGGTTCTCCGGGGTGATTTTGATGTTGACGTAGGGCATTGGGTCGCCTCGAGTTGCTTCAGTTGGTGAGGCTCTGGATGGGCGCCGGAATCCGGCCGCCGAGGCGGATGAAGGCGTTGTCTCCGCCGGCGTTGTTTACCGGCATGATCACCGACTGGCCCAACAGGCCGCCGAAGTAGGCGTGTTCCCCGGCGGACTTGCCGGGCACCGGGATGAGCCGGGTGGCGGTGGTCTTGTTGTTGATGACCCCGATGGCCATTTCGTCGGCGATAATGGCGCTCAGGGTTTCAGCGGAGGTGTCGCCGGGGAGGGCCACCATGTCGAGGCCCACCGAGCAGACGCTGGTGATGGCTTCGAGCTTTTCAAGGGAGAGGTGTCCGGCTTCGGCCGCTCCGGAGATGTTGAGGTCTTCGCTTACCGGGATAAAGGCGCCGCTCAGGCCGCCGACGTGGGATGAGGCAAAGGCTCCGCCCTTTTTCACGGCGTCGTTGAGGAGGGCCAGGGCCGCCGTGGTCCCCGGAACCCCGATGCTGAGGAGCCCGAGGCTCTGGAAGATCTCGCCCACCGAGTCGCCCACGTTGGGGGTGGGCGCCAGGGAGAGGTCCACCACTCCGAAGTCGATCTTGAGCCGGTCGGCCACCTCCCGGCCGATGAGCTCGCCCACCCGGGTGACCTTGTAGGCGGTCCGTTTGATAAGCTCCGAGATCTGGCCGAGGTCCATGTCCGGCCGGGCCGACAGGGCCCGGTCGATGGCCTTTTTGACCACGCCGGGGCCGCTGACCCCGACGTTGACCACCGCGCCGGGTTCGCCGATCCCGAGGTAGGCTCCGGCCATGAAAGGGACGTCCTGGGGGATGTTGGCGAATACGCAGAGCTTGGCGCAGCCGATCCCGTCGGCGTCCGCCGTCCGTGCCGCGGTCCGCTTCAGGATTTCCCCCATCCGGATCACCGCGTCCATGTTGATCCCGGCTCGGGATGAGGCCACGTTGATGGATGCGCAGACCCGCCTGGTTTCGGCCATGGCGTCGGGGATGGCCGAGATGAGGGCCCGGTCACCCCGGGCCATCCCCTTTTCCACGAGGGCGGAGAATCCGCCGATGAAATCGACGTTCACCGCGGCGGCCGCTTCGTCCATGGTCCGGGCCACTTCCACGAGGCCGTCCGGGGAGAAGGGCGCGGCAAACCCGGCCACCGGGCTCACCGCCACCCGCTTGTTGACCACCGGGATGCCGTACTTGTCCCCGACTTCGTCGCAGACCCGGACCAGGTCTTCGGCCACCCGCCGAATCCGGTTCCGGACGTTTTCCCGGAGCCGGGCCAGGTCGTCGGCGGCGCACTCGAAGAGGCTGATGCCGAGGGTCACGGTCCGGACATCCAGGTGCTCGCTTTGGAGCATCTCCAGGGTCGATATGATTTCCCGCTCAGTCAGCATAAATGGGCTCCGTTGGCTCAGGACACCAGCCAGAGCGCGTGATTGGCGGCCTTGTTGATGATGTAGTTGGAGACGCTGCCCATGAAAAATGCCTTGTTAATGCCCCGCCGGCCGAAGACCAGGGTGCCGTAACCGCCCCCGTCGGCCTCGTCGAGGATGGCCTTGCCGATGTTCATGGACCGGGGAAGCTCCCGGATCTCGATCCGGGATTTGTCGATCCCGGCTTCCTTGAATTTCTTGTAGGCGTGGACCAGGAACTGCTGAACGCAGCGCTTGTCTCCTTCGACGATGACCTCCTCGAGCTCGGCGTCGGCCTCGTCGAGGTCAATGGCGCAGAAGTCCTTGAGTTTGGGGGTTACGTGGGCGAGGGTGATTTTTGCTTCCGGGTTCCCGGAGAACATGAAGCTCACGTGATCCACGGCCCGGAGGGCGCTTTCGGAGCCGTCCACGGCCAGCAGAACCCGGGAGTCGGTCACATCCCCGTCCACCACCCAGACCGGGGTCACCCGGGAATGCTCGATGAGATTGGTGGTGACGCTCCCCATGAAGAGCTCCTGGACCTTGGAGATCCCTCGCCGGCCGGCCACGATGGCGTCATACCGGTCCTCCTGGGCCCGTTCGAGGATGTCCTTGGCCAGGCCGACCTTTTTGGGCTGAGTTTTGATCTCGATCCGGTCCTCGGCTACCCCTTCGGCGATCATGAGCGACCGGAACCCTTCGAGCATCTCGAGGGTCCGGGTTTCGTTCCGGTTTTTCATCTTCCCGAGAGCGGCCCGGGCCCGGGCATCGGTTTTGGCATCATCGACCAGGAACCCCGAAACCGTCGGCTGGATCGAAAAGAGGGTGTAATGCAGCGACTCAATCCGGGTTCCCATCCGCATCACATACTGGACGGCGTATTTCGAATGGAGGGAGTCGTCAAGTGCCACCAAGACTTTTTTTTCCATGAGGCGACCTCCTTTGTCTGCCCGGAAGCCGGGCGGTTTAGCGGTTTTTCCGTCCCGTTGTCCGCCGGTGCGCCAAACTTCTTGAATCCGGACGCGGGTTAATGTATCCTCTCTCCTTACGTATCCACTAATTTCGACCAAAACGCAACCGGTTTCCGCCTGAAGACGGCGGGCCGAGACCGAAAGGACCCCCATGACTCCGCGGCTCGACAACGCCCAAGACGACGACCTTGATCACCCCGAAACCGGACTCAAATCGGAATGTATGGTCGATAACCGGGACCCGCTGATCTGCTTTCTCCACCGGATCATCCGGTTCGCCGTCCGCCTGCTGGCGGTCCTGATGGTTCTGATCATCTTGTGGGGGATCGGCGACGTGGTCTGGGTTCTCTACCAGAAGCTCCGGACGCCGCCCCACTTCCTGCTCAACATCAGCGATATCCTGGCCACCTTCGGGGCGTTTATGGCGGTGCTCATCGCCATCGAGATCTTCCAGAACATCACCCTTTATCTCAGAGACGACATCATCCACGTCAAGATCGTCATCGCCACGGCGCTTATGGCCATCGCCCGGAAGGTGATCATCCTCGACTTCCAGGCCCTGACCCCCGCCTACGTCGGCGCCATCGCCGCGGTGGTTCTGGCCATGGGAGTGACCTACTGGCTGGTCACCAGCAACGGGAATTCGTGATGGAGCGACGCGCCATCTTCTCTTCAG
>CAZWGY010000407.1:0-4525 GCA_964633575.1 uncultured Desulfobacteraceae bacterium | reverse complement strand
GTGGTCCAGGGGATGACCCGGTAATCGACCTTGAACCGTTTGAGCCCGCCGAAGAGGGCGTTGACCGTGGCAAACCATGCCTGATGGGAGGCGGTGTGGGTGAACTGGTAAGGTCCGGCCACGTCCCCGGCGCAGTAGATCGTCGGGATGGTCGTCTGGAGGTACTCGTTGGTCTCCGGCGTGCCCCGGTCGCCGATCCTCACTCCCACCGACCTCAGGCCGAATCCCCGGGTGTTGGGGGCCCGGCCCACGGCCACGAGGATCTCGTCGAAGCCGATCCGGACCTTTTCGCCGTCGTGGTCGCAGATCAGGGTCTTTTCGCCGTTTTCGACCACCACCGCTTCCGCCCGGTGGCCGGTGAGGACCCGGATGCCCTCGGCCTCGAAGGTCTCCCGGACCGTCTCGGCCACTTCGGGGTCTTCCCGGCCGAGTATCCGCGGGGCCATTTCCACCTGGGTGACCTTCGCCCCGAACCGGGCGAAAGCCTGAGTCATCTCGCACCCGATGGGGCCGCCGCCGAGGACCACCAGCCGTTCCGGGAGCCGGCGGAGGTCCCAGAGGGTGTCGGAGGTCAGGTATCGGACCCCGTCCAGGCCGTCAATGGGCGGGACAAAGGGCCGGGCTCCGGTGGCGACCACGATCCGGCGGGTCGTGAGGGTCCGGCCGTTGACCTCGACGGTGTAAGGAGAGGTGATCCGGGCCTCGCCCTGGATGCACTCGACGCCCAGGCCGGTGTACCGTTCCACCGAGTCATGGGGGGCCACCTGGGAAATCACCCGGTGAACCCGGTCCATGACTTCGGCGAAGTCGAAGTCCACCTCGGCCCGGCGGAAGCCGAAGTCGGCTGCCCGTCGGGCGTAGGAGAGGATTTTGGCTGACCGGAGCAGGGCCTTGCTGGGGACGCATCCGGTGTTGAGGCAGTCTCCGCCCATCCGGTCCTTTTCGATGAGGGCCACCCTTGCCCGGACGGTAGCGGCGATGTAAGCCGAGACCAGCCCGGCCGACCCGGCGCCGATCACCACCAGGTTGTAGTCGAACCGCTTCGGCCGGGCGACCCCGGCCAGGGCCTTCCGGGCCTTGATGATCGCCACCGCCCGTTTGGCGATGAGCGGAAAGATCCCCAGGAGCGCAAAGGAGAGCAGCAACCCCGGGGAGAGGATGCCCCCGGCCGACTCGATCTGGCCGAGCTGGGTTCCGGCGTTGACGTAAACGGCGGTGCCGGGGAGCATCCCGATCTGGCTGACGATATAGAAGGTGGCGGTCCGGATGGGGGTGAGGGCCATGGCCAGGTTGATGACGAAAAACGGGAAGATGGGGACCAGCCGGAGCGTAAAGAGATAGAAGGCTCCCTCCCGGCGGACCCCTTCGTTGATAGATTTGAGCCGTTCCGAAAATCGGCGCTGGACCGCGTCCCGGAAGAGAAACCGGGCCACCAGAAAGGCCAGGGTGGCCCCGATCGACGAGGCGAAGGAGATCACCAGGAGTCCCACGCCGAGCCCGAAGATGGCTCCGCCCACCAGGCTCATGGCGGCGGCCCCGGGCAGCGAGAGCGCCGTGACCGTCACGTAAATCGCGAAGTAGATGGCGATCGTCAAGCCCCGGTGCTCGGCGTAAAAGCTTTCCACCGCCTCCTGCCGGGACTTGAAATAGGAGAGGGTCAGAACCTCGTTCAGGTCGAACACGAAAAACAGAACAACCGCAACGGCCACCGCCACGAGGATCAGGAGACGAAATCGGGTTTTGGATGTCATTATGATCAGGCTCATAAGAGCTTCCGGAGGACGTAGGGAAGAATCCCGCCGTGCCGGAAGTAGGCCACCTCGATGTCGGAATTCAGTCGGACGGTGGCCTCGAAGGTCACTTCAGTTCCATCCGGCTTGACCGCGGTCACCTCGAGGGCCTTCCGGGGGGTGATATCGGAAATCCCCCGGATGGAGATGGTCTCCTCGCCGGTCAGGCGGAGGCTCTCGCACCCTTCGCCTTCGGCAAAGGTGAGGGGAAGGACGCCCATCCCGACCAGGTTGGACCGGTGAATCCGCTCGTAGGACTCGGCGATGACGGCCCGGACCCCGAGGAGAGTGGTCCCCTTGGCGGCCCAGTCCCGTGAGGAGCCGGTGCCGTATTCCTTGCCGGCCAGGACCACCAGGGGAATTCCCGCTTTCAGGTAGCTCATGGCCGCGTCGTAAATGTAGGATTCTTCGCCGTCGGGAAAGATCCGGGTGTAGCTTCCCTCACGGCCGTCCACCAGGCGGTTTTTGATCCGGATATTTCCGAAGGTCCCCCGCATCATGACTTCGTGGTTGCCCCGGCGGGAGCCGTAGGAGTTGAAGTCGGACGGGTCCACCCCCTTGTCGATGAGGTACCGCCCGGCGGGGTAGTCGGCCGGGATGGCCCCGGCCGGGGAGATGTGGTCGGTGGTGACGGTGTCGCCCAGGAGGACCAGGACCCGGGCCCCGTCGATATCCCCCGGCGGGGTGGGGTCGAGCTGGAAGTCTTCGAAGTAGGGCGGGTTTTTGATGTAAGTGGAGCTCTCGTCCCAGGCGAAGGTGGTGCTGTCGGCCACGGCGAGGTCCCGCCAGAGGGCGTCGCCGTCGAAGATCCGGCCGTATTCCTCTTCGAAAAAGGACTCGTCCACGTGCTGGTCCACGAGAGCCCGGATCTCGTCGTCGTCGGGCCAGATATCGGCCAGGTAAACCGGATCGCCGTTGGGGTCCAGGGCCACCGGTTCCCGAGTGAGGTCGATGTCGGTTCGGCCGGCGAGGGCAAAGGCCACCACGAGGGGGGGCGAGGCCAGGAAGTTGGCCTTGATCCGCTGATGGATTCGGGCCTCGAAGTTTCGATTTCCCGAGAGGACCGCCGCCACGGTGAGGTCTTTTTCCTTGATGACCCGATCGATCTCCGGGTGGAGCGGGCCGGAGTTGCCGATGCAGGTGGTGCAGCCGAACCCGGCCAGATGGAACCCCAGGGCCTCGAGGTAGGGGGTGAGTCCGGCGGCATCGAGGTAGCGAACGACCACCTTGGAGCCGGGGGCCAGTGAGGTCTTCACGCAGGATGGCACCCGGAGCCCCCGGCGGACCGCGTTCCGGGCCAGGAGACCGGCCCCCATGAGGACCGACGGGTTCGAGGTGTTGGTACAGGAGGTGATGGCCGCGATCACCACGGTGGCATCGCCGATCTTGACATCCCGGCCGTGGACCCGGACATCGTAGAGCCGGCGGTCGGCGGGGGTGCAATCCGGGTCCCGGGAGGTGACCGTGCCGGACTCGTTATGGAACTTGGAGATGTGCTCAGTGTCGGCGTCCCGCTCATGGCGGCAGCCGAGGATCCGGGTGAACCGCTCCCGCATTTCCCCCAGCGGAATCCGGTCCTGGGGCCGGGCCGGGCCGGCCAGGGCCGGGGTCACGGTGGACAGGTCGATCTCCAGGACGTCGGTGTACTCAGGGGTTTCCGAGCCCGTGTAAAAGAGCTGCATGGCCCGGGCGCAGGCTTCGACGATCTCAGCCCGGTCGGCGCGGTGGGTCCGGCGGAGGTAGTCGATGGTCTTCTCATCGGTCGGGAAAAAACCCATGGTGGCGCCGTATTCGGGGCTCATGTTGGCGATGGTCGCCCGGTCGGGCACCGTCAACCCCTTCATTCCGGGGCCGAAAAACTCAACGAATTTTTCGACCACGTTGTATTCCCGGAGCATCTCGGTGATCCGGAGGACGAGGTCGGTGGCGGTGATCCCGGCCTGGAGAGCGCCGGTCATCCGGACCCCGATCACCTCGGGGATCGACATGAAATAGGGCTGGCCGAGCATCACCGCTTCGGCTTCGATCCCGCCCACGCCCCAGCCCATGACCCCGATCCCGTTGATCATGGTGGTGTGGGAGTCGGTTCCCACGAGGGAGTCGGGATAGGCGACCGGGGTTCCGTCCGCCGAGTCGGTGATCACCACCCGGCCGAGGTGTTCGAGGTTGACCTGGTGACAGATCCCGGAACTCGGGGGGACCACGGCGAACCGCTGGAAATGTTTCTGAGCCCACTTGAGGAGAGCGTAGCGCTCCCCGTTCCGCTCATACTCCCGGGCCACGTTCTCCTCGATGGCCCGGGCGGTGCCGAAGTAGTCCACCTGGATCGAGTGATCGACGATGAGCTCCGACGGGATCAGGGGATTGATCCGGCCGGGGTCGCCGTTCCGGGCCGCCACGGCGTCCCGCATGGCCGCGAAATCCACCACCGCCGGAACCCCGGTGAAGTCCTGCATCAGGACCCGAGCCGGATGGTGAGGGATTTCCACCGGCGTCTCGTAGCGGAGTTGCCAGTTGGCGATCTCCCGAAGGTCCGCTTCGGTGACCACGCCGGATTCCGGGTCCAGGTGGCGGAGCTGATTTTCCACCAGGATGCGGATGGAAAAGGGAAGCCGGTCGATATCGGCGATCCCCGCCGATTGGAGCCGGCCGATGTCATAGAC
Source organism: uncultured Desulfobacteraceae bacterium (assembly GCA_964633575.1). Lineage (GTDB taxonomy): Bacteria > Desulfobacterota > Desulfobacteria > Desulfobacterales > JAABSP01 > CAYNGG01. Next base: position 72 of record CAZWGY010000407.1, on the reverse strand, counting down.
ACGGTATCCGGTACCCCGGACCGTGACCTCGGTTGCGAAAGCATCACGCTGCATGGCTGGTATCTCCTTATG
>CAZWGY010000406.1:0-4538 GCA_964633575.1 uncultured Desulfobacteraceae bacterium | reverse complement strand
CGACGGTCAGCGTCATTATGGTCGAACCTCCTTTTTTAGTGATGAGGACTGAGTGATGAGTGATGAGGACTCAGTCCTCAGCAGACCTCATCAGACCTCCGAGGTTTCCAAAAAAATTTGGAAACCTCGGAGGTCTCTGGCATCACTCAGCCCTCAGTCCTGAATCCTCAGCCCTCATCTTTGGTCCGCTCCCTCACGGTCGCGGCTCTGCACACGGTCCGCTCCCTCACGGTCGCGGCTCTGCACACGGTCCGCTCCCTCACGGTCGCGGCTCTACGCTCATCCCTCAGTCCTCAGTCCTGAATCAGACGGCGGACACGAAATTGCGCCATATCACATTTATTGGTGCCGGGCCAGATTTTTTCCGAGGGAAAAGCCGGCGGATAACTTATTTTAGCATTGCCATCCGGCTTTTTAAATGGGAGATTGCGAGGCAGGAGGTGGCACCGTGACCGACAGATACATTCCGCGTGCCCTGGAGCCGGTGATCCGGAAGGCGGCATCGGAGTTTCCGGCCGTTGTGCTGACCGGCCCCCGGCAGTCCGGCAAGACAACCCTGTTAAAGCGCCTTTACGGCGGGACCTACCGTTATGTCTCCCTGGAGCCCCCGGACATCCGGGCGTCCGCCGGCGAGGACCCGAGGGGATTTCTGGCGATCTATCCGCCGCCGGCCATTTTCGATGAGGTCCAGTACGCTCCGGAGCTGCTGCCCTACATCAAGGAGCGGATCGACGAGGCCCGGGACCAGGCCGGGCAGTATCTCCTCACCGGCTCCCAGAACCTCCTCCTGACGGAGCGGATCACGGAATCGCTGGCCGGGCGGACCGCCATCCTTCGGCTTTTGCCCATGTCCTGGCGGGAGGCGGCGGGGACGCCCGAGGTCCCGTTTCCTTGGGAATCGACGGCCGAGCCGCCCTCCCGGCGTCCGTCACTGACCCATCCTCGCCTCTGGGAAACGTTGCTCCGGGGGGGCTATCCGGAGCTGGTGGCCGACCCGACCCGGGATTTCGATTTGTGGCATTCTTCGTTTGTCCAGACCTATCTGGAACGGGATGTCAGGAGCTTGCGGCAGGTCGGGGATCTGACCCGGTTTCAATCCTTTCTCCGGTCGCTGGCGGCCCGGAGCGGCCAGCTTTTCAACTTGACCGACCTCTGCCGGGATCTCGGCATCGCCGTAAACACGGCCCGGGCCTGGCTTTCGGTCCTGGAGGCAACTTACCAGGTCATGGTGATCCGGCCCTATTTCGCTAATATCGGAAAGCGGCTGGTCAAGACCCCCAAGGTCTATTTCACGGATACCGGGACACTCTGCCATCTCAGCGGCCTCAAGGACCCCGGCCACGCGGCCGACGGGCCTCTGGCCGGCCCCATTATTGAGACCGCCGTGCTCCAGGAGCTGGTCCGGACTCTGACTCACCGGGGAATTGAGCCCCGGATCGACTTCTGGCGGACGGCTTCGGGGACCGAGGTGGATTTCGTGGTGGAATCGGAAGGGCGTTTGCTGCCCCTGGAGGTCAAGCGATCCGCCACGCCCCGGCCCGCCATGGCTTCGGGAATTCGGACGTTCCGACGAGATATGGGAGACCGGACCCATCCCGGCTGGGTGGTCCATATTGGCGACATCCGCCTACCCCTGGGCGACGGGGTGACCGCCGTGCCGTTTGCCGAGCTCTAATCCAGCCCGCCCGTTCCCCCGTGCCGTAAAACCAGCGAGACAAACGTCCCTCCGGCGGCAAACCCGTTGACCAGCCCGTGGACCACATCCCCGGCGTTCAGGGGTTGGGACGCGGTGACAAAGGGCAGGGGGGCGATGGGGGACTCCAGCCCGACCGTTGGGGGAGCCATCCGCCGGGCCATCGCCATAAGCAGCAGGGCGGACCGGATGCCGCCCGAGGAAAAGCTATCGCCGACCGCCCCCTTGATCGAGGTGACCTGCGGAGCGCTCGATCCGTCCCCGAAAACGTCCATCAGGGCGTCGGCTTCGAGGCGGTCGAGGCGCCGGCTTCCGTTGGCCGAGGCCATCACGATGTCGATCCGGTCCGGTTCGATTCCGGCGGCGGAGAGGGCCCGGCGGATCGCCAGGACGGGCCCCCGGGGATCGGTCGGCCAGTCGGTGGGCGGGGCCGGGGCGGCGCTCATCCCCCATCCGGCGATTTCCCCGTAAACCGGTGCCCCCCGTTCGATTGCCCGGTTCAGGGGCTCCAAAACCATCACCCCCGCTCCCTCGCCGGCGACCAGCCCCCGACGGTCCCGGTCAAAGGGCCGGGCCGGAGCCGGGCTGCCGTCAGCCGGAGCCAGAGCGTCAAACCGGTCGAGGACCTCGAGCATGACGGGCGAAATGAGGTCGGCCCCGCCGGCCAGGATCGCATCGGCCCGGCCCCGTTGGATTTCGGCGGCGGCATAAGCGATGGCGGTTTCGGCCGACGCCTCCCGGTGGTTTACGGTGGCGTTGATTCCCCGAACCCCCAGCTCGATGGCGGTATGCCCGGCCGGGGCGTTCATTACGATGTTGGGAACCATCATCGGGCTGACGGATTTCGGCCCATCGGTGAAGAGGGTCCGGGCAAAGCCGGCGACCACGTCCGTGGCCCCGAAAGCCGTTCCGAACAGAACCCCGGTCCGGTCCCGGTGATCCGGGTCCAGGGGGAGCCCGGCGTCCTCGACGGCCATCCGGGCCGCTCCGGCGGCCATCTGGGAGAGCCGGTCCATCCGGCGCCGGTTCCGGGCTGACAGGACGTCGCCGGGCCGGAAGCCGGTCACCTCGGCGCCAAGGTGTCGGGATGGAAAGCCGGTGACCGGTCCGACGGCGGTCTCCCCGGCCAGGAGCCGGTCGAGGCATTCGTCCCGGTCGGAGCCCAGCGGGGTGACCAGCCCGATCCCGGTGACGGCGACCCGGCTATCCATGGCCGATCCCCTCGTCGGTATAACGTCCAAGGACCAGCGTCGTGTTGTTCCCGCCGAAGGCGAAGGAATTCGACAGGACCACCGCCGGGGCAAACGGCCGGGGGCCGTCGGCCACGCAGTCGAGATCGCATTCGGGGTCGGGATGGGTATGGTGGATCGTGGGCGGGACAAAGCCGTCGGCAATGGCCAGGGTCGAAGCGACCGCTTCGATGGCCCCGGCCGCTCCCAGGGTGTGACCGTGCATCGACTTGGTGGCGCTCACCGGAATGTAATACGCCCGGTCGCCGAAGACCGCTTTGATGGCCCGGGTTTCCATCCGGTCATTGGCCGGGGTGGCGGTCCCGTGGGCGTTGATGTGGTCCACCGCCGACGGCGGGATGCCGGCATCGGCCAGGGCGGCGGTCATGCACCGGATCGCGCCGTCGGCCGTCGGGTCCGGGGCGGTCGTATGGTGGGCGTCGCAGCTCATGCCGTAGCCGAGGACCTCGGCATGGATTTTCGCCCCCCGGTCCCGGGCCGATGAGAGCGACTCCAGGATCAGAACGCCGGCCCCCTCGGCCAGGGAGAGGCCCTGGCGGTCCCGGTCAAAGGGCCGGCACGGCGACGGGTCCACCGCCTGGAGACCGTTGAAGGCGGCGTAGGTGATCCGGGAGAGGGGTTCGGTCCCCCCGGCCACCACCATCCGGGCCGCGCCGGACCGGACCAGGTCCCGGGCGTAGCCGATGGCGCCGGCCCCTGACGCGCAGGCGGTCATGAAAGTGGTCTTGGGCCCCATCAGGCGGAAGGCGGAGGCGATCTGGTCAGCCGATGAAGCGCAGCAGAACGCGGAAAAGGGCGATCCCCGGAGCCGGTCGTCCCCGGCGGCCAGATAATCCCGGAAGACGGGCTCGCATTCGAGCATCCCGCCGGCCCCGCCGCCGATAACCACTCCGGTTGATTCCCTTAGATCATCGCTGATGGCGTCCGGGCCGCACCCGGCACTGGTCAGGGCCTCGATGGCCGCGACCATCGCCATCCCGTCCGATCTGGACATCCGACGGCCCCGGTACGGCCGGGGAACCTCGGCCACGGAGAATCCCCGGACCTCCCCCCCGATATGGGTCCGGAAAGACGTCGCGTCGAAGACGGTCATCGGTCCGATGCCACAGACGCCGGCTTTGAGGGCCCGGGCAAAGGCCGGCGCGCCGGCGGCAATGGCGTTGACCGTGCCCAGACCCGTAATGACCACTCTTTCGCTTGAGTTTTCCATCACATCATCTCTTCTCCGACGCCCGATCCCGCGGGCTGGGAGCGCCGCGGGCCAGTATTGAAGACCTCCGGGGTGTCCAAAAAATTTGGAAAACCCCGGAGGTCTTTCCCGATCATACAAAAGACGATATCGAAAAACGCATCAAGTGGCAAGGCCACCCGGTAAACGCGGCAAACCGGATTCACCGGGAATTGCCGCCCTCCCCGTTGCAATCAAACGGATTTCGGGTTAAAAGAGGTTACCGGCCGGATCGTCGGATCGTCCGACGGAGGACCGGATCGAACACCATCGGAGCGGACGGCGTCAAGGGGTTTTTGCATCAATGCGTCAAGACCTCCGAGGTTTCCAATGAGACCTCCGAGGTTTCCAATGAGACCTCCGAGGT
>CAZWGY010000405.1:0-4544 GCA_964633575.1 uncultured Desulfobacteraceae bacterium | reverse complement strand
TGAAAATCCTTGACATCACAAGCCGGGAAAACTACAAGTGAAAATTTGTGAAAACGCGATGGCGCCATCCCAAACGGCGCCGAGCCGGAATCAGCCGAGGGGTAAGGTGAAGCTCGATTTAAACGGTATTGTGATGGTGGTGGGCAACTACGGCAGCGGGAAGACGGAGGTCTCCGTCAACCTCGCCCTCCACCGGAAGGCGGCGGGCATCGACGTCCGGATCGCCGACCTGGACCTGGTCAATCCCTATTTCCGGACCCGGGAGGTCCGGAAGACGCTCCGGGGCCGGGGGATACCGGTGATTCTCCCGCCGGAGGCCTATCTCCAGGCCGACCTGCCGATCCTCACCCCCGAGGTGGCCGGGATGCTCCGGGACCCCGGCCCCTTGAGCATCCTCGATGTGGGCGGAGACGACGTGGGAGCCACGGTCCTCGCCGCGCTGGCCGACCATTTGAAAGGCCGGTCGGCCGAGGTGCTCCAGGTGGTCAACCCGTTCCGCCCCTTCACCGACTCCGTTGCGGGCTGTCTCCGAATCCGGGCCGAGATCGAGGCCGCCTCCCGGATGACCATCACCGGCCTGGTGGGAAACACCAATTTGATCGACGACACGACGGTTGACGACATCCACGAGGGCTACGACTTTCTCCGGTCCCTCGCCGGAGAAAGCGGGCTCCCCCTGCGATTCATCACCGCGGCCGGCCCTCTGATTCCCCGGCTCGATACGGATCGGATAGATTGCCCGGTCCTGCCGATCCACCGCCAGCTCGTGCCGCCGTGGAAGCGGCCGGAACCGCTTAAGGCAGGCTGATCGTCGCGCCGATCCGATGCCCCGACGCCCGTCGGCGACGGGGCCGCTTGAAACCCGATGCAAGGAGTAACAACGTATGGCATCCTACAAATATCGCCTTGACGCGGACCGGTGCAAGGGGTGCGGGCTCTGCGTCAGCGTCTGCCCGAAAACGGTTCTGGAAATCGCCGAGCAGGTCAACACCCGGGGGTATTTTCCCGCCTATCAGGCCCGTCCCGAGGACTGCGTCTTCTGCGCCACCTGCTGCATCATGTGCCCGGACGTGGCCATCACCATCCAGGAGATCGACGAGGCGGCAGCGGCCTGACATCGACTTCCCTCACACCGCGATCATGGAGGACCCCCCATGGGCAAAAAGGTTTTAATGAAAGGCAACGAGGCCATCGGCGAGGCGGCCATCCGGGCCGGTTGCCTCAACTATTTCGCCTACCCCATCACCCCCCAGTCGGAGGTGGCCGAATATCTCTCCCGGCGGATGCCCGAGGTGGGCGGCGTCTTTCTCCAGGGAGAAAGCGAGGTGGCCGTCGGCTACATGCTCTTCGGGGCATCCGCCGCGGGGGCCCGGGTCTTTACCACCTCATCGAGCCCCGGCATCAGCCTCATGAGCGAAGCCATCAGCTACATCGCCGGAGCTCAGTGTCCGGCCGTCTTCGTCAACATCATCCGGGGCGGCCCCGGCCTGGGCGGGATTCTCCCATCCCAGGGAGACTACTTCCAGGCCACCAAGGGCGGCGGTCACGGCGACTACCGGATGCTGGTGATGGCCCCGGCCAGCGTCCAGGAAGCCGTCGAGATGGTGATGCAGGCCTTCCCCCTGGCGGAAAAGTACCGGAACCCGGTGATGATCCTGGGCGACGGGCTCATCGGCCAGATGATGGAGCCGGTTTCATTCCCCGACCATCTCCGGACCGAACCATCCAACAAGGACGGCTGGGCCACCAGCGGGATGGACACCCGGGGATCGGAGACCCGGAACCTGGTCAAGTCCCTCTACCTCGACCCGGAGGCGCTCAACAACCACAACCTGGCCCTCAAAGCCAAATACGACCAGATGAAGCGGGAAGAAATCCGTTACGAGACCTACCACACCGAGACCGGGTATGACGCCCTCATCGTCGCTTATGGAACCACCAGCCGGGTCTGCCGGACCGCCATCGACATGATGGCGGCCGACGGGCTCAACGTGGGCATGATCCGGCCCCAGACCGTCTTTCCCTTTCCCGAAGCCGCCGTCCGGGATGCCGCCCGGGCCGACGGCTGCCGGGTGGTCCTGAGCATCGAGATGAGCATGGGCCAGATGGTGGAGGACGTGGAGCGGTGCGTCCAGGGGAAACGGCCGGTGGTCTGGTACGGCAAGTGCGGCGGCGACGTGCCCACGCCCGAAGAAATCATCCAGGTGGTCAAGGAGAACTTATAAAATGGGAAAGACATTCTCGAAACCCGAAGCCCTCTCCGACGCCCACACCCACTATTGTCCGGGGTGTACCCACGGCGTGATCCACCGACTGGTGGCCGAGGCCATCGACGAGCTGGGCATCCGGGGCCGGACGGTGGGCATCGCCCCGGTGGGCTGCGCGGTGCTGGCCTATAATTACTTCACCTTCGACTTCCAGGAAGCGGCCCACGGGCGAGCCCCGGCCATGGCCACCGGAATCAAGCGGGTCCGGCCGGACCTGGCGGTCTTTACCTATCAGGGAGACGGGGACCTGGCCTCCATCGGGATGAGCGAGATCATCCACGCGGCCAACCGGGGAGAGAAATTCACCACCATCTTCGTCAACAACGCCGTTTACGGGATGACCGGCGGTCAGATGGCCCCCACCACCATGCCGAACCAGCGGACCACCACTTCGCCCATGGGACGAAACGTCGAGGAGACCGGGATGCCCATCAAGATGGCCGAGCTCCTGGCCCGCCTCGAGACCCCGGGCTACATCACCCGGCAGACGGTGATTCACCCCAAATTCATCCGCCGGACCAAAAAGGCCATCCGGAAAGCCTTCGAATACCAGATCGAGGGTCGGTGTTTCAGCCTGGTGGAGGTGGTCAGCACCTGCCCCACCAACTGGGGCATGACCCCGCTGGAGGCCATCAAGTGGGCCGAAGAAACCCTTCTGCCCTATTACGAGCTGGGCGACAAGAAAACCCCGGAGTAGGAGCGCGAGATGCAAAAAGAAGTGATGTTTGCCGGATTCGGCGGCCAGGGAATCCTTTCCATCGGTAAAATCCTCGCCCACGCCGCCATGGAGGCCGGCCTCGAGGTGGCCTGGATTCCCTCCTACGGCCCGGAGATGCGCGGCGGCACCGCCTACTGCCTGGTGGTGATCAGCGACCGGCCCATTGGATCGCCCATCATTAAAAACCCCCTCCACCTGGTGGCCATGAACCGCCCTTCCCTCGAGAAATTCGGCCCGATGGTCCGGCCCGGCGGGGTGGTCCTCATCAACAGCTCCCTGTGCCCCGTCCGCACCGAGCGGACCGATCTCGATGAGCTGGCCGTCCCGGTCACCGACATCGCCAAGGAGCTCGGCTCGGTTCGAGCCGCCAACATCGTGGCGCTTGGGGCTTTCGTGGGCCGGAGCGGGATCGAGGACCCGGAACGAATCCGGGAAGCGGTCCGGGAGGAATTCGTCAACAAGGCAAAGCTAATCCCCCTGGAGATGGCCGCCCTCGACCGGGGGATGGCGGCGGCGGCCCAATGAGCCGACTCGACCTCCGGGTCCCGGCGGGAATTGCCGCCATCAAGCCTTACGTGGCCGGCAAGCCCATCGAAGAGCTGTCCCGGGAGTACGGCATCACCGACGCCATCAAGCTCGCCTCCAACGAAAACCCCATCGGGCCTTCCCCGAAGGCGGTCGAGGCAGTCCGTGGCGCCCTTTCGACCCTCCACCGGTATCCGGACGCGGCGGCCCACGACCTGACCTCGGCCCTGGCCGATCGGCTCGGCGTCGCCACCGAAACGATTGTCCTGGGCAACGGCTCCGACGAGATCCTGGGGCTTATCACCCGGGTCTTTCTCCAGCCCGGTGACGAGGCGATTCTCCCCCGGCCGGCGTTTCTGATGTACGAGATCCTGGTCCGCTGCGACGGGGGCATCCCGGTATCGGTTCCCCTCCGGGGCCTCTCCATCGACCTTCCCGAGATGGCCCGCCGGGTCACGGACCGAACCCGGATCGTCTTTCTCACCCATCCGAACAACCCCACCGGGGAAATTCTCGACCGGGCCGAATTCGACGCCTTTCTATCCGACCTCCCGCCTCGGGTGATCGTGGTCATGGACGAGGCCTACTTCGAGTTCGCCCGAGGCCCTTCGGTCTTCAGCGGCCTGGCCTATCTCGACTCCGGCCATCCGGTGGCCACCCTCCGGACCTTCTCCAAGGCTTACGGCCTGGCCGGGCTCCGGGTCGGCTACGGGGTCATGGACCCTGAGATGGCCGAGCTGATCCAGCGGGTCCGGCCGCCCTTCAACACCAGCATCCCGGCTCAGGCCGGGGCCCGGGCCGCCCTGGCCGACGAGGCGTTTCTCCAACAGACCCTGGCCACCGTCCACGACGGGATCGACACCCTCACGGCGGACCTTACGGAGATGGGCCTGTCCCCTCACCCCACCCAGGCCAACTTCATCCTGGTGGACGTGGGCCGGTCGGCCGATGACCTCTTCGACGCCATGCTCCGGGAAGGGGTGATCATCCGGTCCATGAGCGCCTACGGCCTCCCCCGGCACGTCCGCCTTACC